>JAFGSL010000028.1 GCA_016934645.1 Anaerolineae bacterium | reverse complement strand
CTCTTCCAGTCGGCGATCAAGAGCCTTTCACAGCACAACGCTTTCGAAGGCCGGCATAGCAGCGTGGGCGAGCGCTCGATGTTGGGGGTGTTCCAGCAGGTCGCCATGCAGATCGGCGGATACGAGGTGGGGCAACTGGCGAGCTTCGACCTGATGTTCGAGGGCATCCGCACCGCGATCAAATCGCAAATCCAACATGCCATCCCCGTCGCAGAAATGCACCTCGACGCCCCCTTTGCCGTTAGGGTCTTGAAGGCGCTCTTCCTGGTCAAGTACGTCAAGGAGTTCAAGGCCACGGTGCGGAACATCACCGTGTTGATGATCGACAGTGTGGATGCCGACCTGCCGGCGCTCCGGCAGCGGGTAGAAGCGGCGCTCGGCCTGTTGGAGCAGCAGACCTACATCCAGCGCACCGGTGAGGAATACGAATACCTGACCGACGAAGAAAAGGACATCGAGCAGGAGATCAAAAACACCGAGGTCGAAACGACGGACGTGGCCGATGAGTTGGGGAAATTGATCTTCGATCACGTGATCAAGGATCGCAAGATTCGCTATGACGCCAACGGGCAGGACTACGCTTTCGCTCGTAAGCTGGATGACCGGCTGTTGGGGCGCGAGTACGAGTTGACCATCCACGTGATCAGCCCCTTCCACGCGCAAGCGGGGCAGGATATGATCTTGCGGTCACAGGCGATGGGACGGGATGAACTTCTGGTTTTGATGCCGCTCAACGAGCGGTTGGTGCGCGACCTGCTGATGTACAAGCGCACTGACAAGTATGTGCGTCAGAACATCACCACGGCGCAGCAAGGCAGCACCACGCGCATTCTCACCGAAAAGCAGGTGCAGAATACCCGCCGGTACAAGACCCTCCAGACGTTGGTCGAAGAGCTATTGAGCGCAGCTACCCTCGTCGTGGATGGGCGCGACCTGGACATCAGCGGGGGAGGCGACCCCAAGGGGCGCATTGTGCGTGGTTTCCACGAGTTGCTGGTGCGCACCTATCCCAATCTACGTATGCTGCGCGGTATCGATTATACGCAAAGTGATGTGGCGGGCTTCCTCAAGCCAGAAATGACGCTCTTGGGCGACGATGTGTCCACGTTCAGTGAGGCCGAACAGGAGATGCTGGCCTTTGTCCAGGGCAACAACCGGCAAGGGCTGCGCACCACGATGCAGACGCTGATCCAACGTTTCGAGCGCAAGCCTTATGGCTGGTATCTGGCCGCAATCCAGGGCACTGCCGCAAAACTGCTAGGGCGGGGCAAGCTGGAGTTGCAGCGCGATGGCACCATCCTGGAAGGGCCGGAACTGGAGCGGGCGCTGCTCAACACGCACGCTTATACCTACCTGATCCTGGAACCTCAAATCGAGTTCACCGCCAGCGAGGTGCGCCGCCTGCGCGATTTTTATGCCGAGTTCTTCGACCAACCCACAGCCACCAACGAGGCCAAGGCGCTGGGCAAAGAAACGGCAGCGGCGTTCAAGACGCTGCATGAACGATTAACCACACTAGAGGACCAGTCGCGGCATTACCCCTTCCTCCTTGCCCTGCAAGCGCCCCTGACGCTACTCCAGGAATTCAGCCGCAAGCCCTATCCCTTCTACCTGACCGAGTTGCACAGCTACGAGGATGACCTGTTCGAGATGAAAGAGCAGGTGCTCGATCCCGTGCGCAGCTTTATGCAAGGCGCGCAGCGGGAGATTTACGACGAGGCCCACCGCTTTCTCGATAATCAAGAAGCCAACCTGACCTATCTTGAGGGCAATGACGCGGCCCGGTTGCACGATATTCTGGCCGATTCCCGGATTTACGTAGGCGGCGCGATGCAAGAGGCCAAACAGCACCTCGAGGCCCTCAAAGCAGACGTTACGGCTCGCGTTGCGCAGGAGCGGGAAACGGTGCTCGCGCAGTTGACCACGCATCGCGAGCGGCTGACGAACACCGAGGAGTTCGCCGCGCTGACCGAGGCGCAGCAGGAGACGCTCTGCGCGCCCTTCGCTCAACTGGCGCGGGAGATCGAACACCAACGCCTGATCGCCGTGATGCGCGACAGCCTGCAACGCTTCCTGGATTCTCGCTATCCCACGCTGTTGCACATGATGCGGGGCTGGGCCACTCTCGACGATGAGGGCGACGGCGACGATGAAACACTCGCCAGGGAGAAGGTTGTTCAATACATCACCCGCGCCTCGCTTTCTGTGGCATACAACAAAGCGTGGCTCGCCGACGAAGCTGATGTGGACGCCTATCTCACAGCACTCAAGAAGGCGCTGTTGGCGGCGATTCAAGCGGGGAAGCGTGTGCAGATTTAGGCCCAGGGCTAAAGCCTCAGGGCCAAGCAGACGAAGCCCTCTGAAGGGGCTAGGGGAGCGCCGGATTGTGATCCGGCGCAAGCGTATAGCGCACGATAGAGGCTTGACAAATAGTACTGCCAGTAGTACTATAAGGGTAGGATGAATGAGTCGAAAATGGACAAGACTATAGCATACTATCTCGCGCTGCCTTACACCATTGAATTGATACCCGACCCTGATGGCGGGTGGTTCGTCGCCGTCAAGGAATTGCCCGGCTGCATGAGCCAGGGGGATACAGAGGCAGAGGCGTTGGAAATGATCCGCGACGCGATGGAAGGCTGGCTCGAAGTTGCCCTCGACAATGGCATGAATATCCCCGAGCCCCGCAACCTGGACGAATACAGCGGCAAATTCGTCGTGCGCGTTCCGCGTTCACTTCATCGTGAGTTGGTTGAGAGAGCAGAGGAAGAAGGAACTAGCCTCAATCAATACATCAATGTACTTCTAGCCCACGCCATCGGGGATCGCGTCGCCACAACGGAAGTACACAAACACATCTGACGTTATCGAACGCGGGCATCTTGCCCACAGTCCGGCGGACGAGACGTCCGCGTTCCGCCGTGATGGACAAAGGCGTGTGACTGTGCCAGATTTAGCTCGTTTCTCAAGCTATCGTCTTTCCCTGTCTACTGTCTACCGTTTACCGTCTACCGAGGAACTATGGACACCAAACAACTCGAACGTTTCGCCCAAGCCGCCCGGCGGCAACTGCACGAGCAGGTCGCCGCCAAGCTCAACCGCGTGCTGACCACCGACAGCGCGGAACTGCGCGCCAAAGCCACGGCGATCAAGGAATTGAAGCAACAGATCGCCCACACCTCGCGGGAGGCCGTCGTCGAAAAGGTAGCCTACACCTGGTTCAACCGCTTCTGCGCCCTGCGCTATATGGACGTCAACCACTACACACGCGTGGGCACGGTGTCCCCCATCCCAGGACATACTCAACCTGAGATCTTGCAGGAGGCCAAGCAAGGCCACATCGACGAAGACCTCGCGGGGTCGCGAGGTACCCAAACCGTGGATACGCGCACCGTCTTTGGCCTGCTCAACGGGACGCTGCCCTCCGGCGACCCGCAGCAGGAGGCGTACCGGCGGCTGCTGGTGGGTGTGTGCAACGCCTACCACGCAGTGATGCCCTTTATGTTCGAGACCATCGACGATTACACCGAACTGCTGATGCCCGACGACCTGCTCTCCGCCGGCTCCATTTTGCAGGACGTGCGCGAGGCGCTGACCGAGGCCAACTGTCAGGACGTGGAGGTGATCGGCTGGCTGTACCAGTTCTACATCTCGGAGAAGAAGGACGCGGTGATGGCGCGCAAGGGCGCTGTCCCCAGCGCCGACATCCCCGCCGTGACGCAGCTCTTTACCCCGCACTGGATCGTGCGCTATATGGTCGAGAACTCGCTGGGCCGCCTGTGGATGCTCAATCACCCGGAGTCGCGGCTGGTGGAGCGGATGGAGTATTACATCCCGGTAGACGGTAGACGGGATCAGGTAGACGGTAGACGGCAGACGGTAGACGGGGAGGGGAAAGGGGAGCAGGGAACAGGGGAGATCACGGAGTATTTGCGGGTGGAGAGGCCAGAGGAGATCAAATTCTGCGACCCGGCGTGCGGGAGCGGGCACATTCTGACGTATGCCTTCGACCTACTCTACGCCATCTACGAGGAGCAGGGCTACAATCCGGTGGACATCCCGCGCCTGATCCTGGAAAAGAACCTCACCGGCATCGAGATTGACCCGCGCGCTGGCGCGCTGGCGGGCTTCGCGCTGATGATGAGGGCGCGGGAGAAGGACGCCCGCTTTTTCCGGAGGGCGGTACGCCCCGACATCTGCATCATGGAGGATGTGACCTTTACGCCGGATGAGCTAGACGCCTATATGGACGCCGTGGGGCGCGACCTTTTCACGCAGGACGTGCAGGACTGGCTAGCACAGTTCGAGCAGGCGACAACCTTTGGCTCGCTGATCCGTCCGCTGGTGACGGACACCGCCTTTATCCAGGCGCGGCTGGACGAGGTTGGCTTCTTCCAGAACCTCTTCCTCAGCCACACGCACGACAAACTGCGCGCCGTGCTGCGGATGACCGAGGCGCTCAGGCCGCGCTATCACGTGGTGGTGGCGAATCCGCCATATTTGGGCAGCGGGATGAATACACAACTGAAGACATTCCTCCAAGCCGAATATGCCAGTTTCAAATATGATCTGTTCGCGGCCTTTACTGTCCGCATTATGGACATGACACGATCAGGCGGTTT
>JAFGSL010000236.1 GCA_016934645.1 Anaerolineae bacterium | reverse complement strand
TTAGGGTTCGTAAAAATATAACTTCCCGTTTTTCGCTCTAAGCCCCGTCCCCGGGGCGCTCTGCGCGGGAACTTATTCTTTTACAGGTTCTTAGCTCCCACGGTGTACACCGTGGGAGCTTTTTTTATCCTGGTCAGATGACCAGGATAAAAACCGATCAAACAGCTATTCCCATTCTGACCAGGTGTCGGGCGTATGTGTCAGGGAGGGGCGGTATACTTGCAATAAGAACCTATTCGCAAATTCGTCGTTGACGCACTAGAAACACTCGCAAGCACGATTTTTGGATAGAGTCTAAAGCAGTAGAGGCCACAAGCGGAAGAAAATGCGAATACTGATAGCAGATGATGAACCTCGCGTGCGCTCGGCGCTGCGGCTGTTGTTACGCCAGGAGTCCGATACTTCAGAAATCTATGAAGCTGGCGATGGCGAAGCTCTGATGCGCTGCGCCACCAAAAAGCATCTTGATCTGGTCATCCTGGATTGGAATTTACCGAAGACAGGAGGTTATACCGCCCTCAAGGCTCTCCGTGCTGCGCAGCCCGATGTTTCTATTATCGTGCTTAATAGCCGCTCTGAGACGCGAAACGCAGCGTTGGCAACCGGCGCCGATGCGTTTGTGAGTAAGGGAGATCCACCGGAACGCTTGCTGGCGACAATCGCGATGCTAGACAAACGTACTTCTGACCTGACCATCTGACCAGGAAAAAAACTCGCCACATGACAGTCTCAAACCTCACCATACGCCTAGCACGCAATTGCGAAATACCGTTTATAGTATTAGTCAGATCCAAGAAGTTCATCCACTTCTTCAGACAGCCGTCGCCAGAATTCTGACGACGGCCTTTTTTTATCCCCGAAGGTCAGTAAAACAGAATCCAGTTTTGTGGTAGACTGAATGTGTAAATCCTCAGTAGTATTTTTGCGAGTCATGGTCTTGTAACGAGGGTAGCGCCAGTAAGGTGAACTTATGAAGAGATTACGTCTTTTTGGCACCGAAGGTGTGCTTTCTCGCACTCAGATCATCCTGGTGATGATGATCGTCCTGCTGGTTATCACTTTCGGTAGTGTCATTGTGATTGCTTACATCAACCTTAACGCCTCCAGTGCATTTCAAGCCGGTTACCGTATTGCTAACCTGGGAAATATCCAGCGCGGAATCATCCAGCTTCATATGGAAACCAATCTTGTCTTGAGCGATGATTTCCCAGATTTCGAACTCGTCGAATCGCTGCGCCGTGAACTCGATATCGAGATGGAGACGGCTCTAGCCAGTGCGAGCAACGACGCGTCCGTCACTGAGGCCCTCGAGGATATAAATTATCTGCTTAGCCAGTACGACTATTATACCAGCCAACTCAGTGTGGATCCCGCCGTGGTACATTCCCGTAGTTCTACCTACCGGATTGACGTTCTCCTGGAGGCGCTTGAGAGACAGATGCGGAGGCTTTACCAGGATGAAGAAACGCGTTTCTATGACAACATTGGCGGCGCGATTAGGCAGCAGCGCACATCCCAGACATTGACCATCGGTATCGGCGCTCTGCTGATGGTTATCGGTGTGTTTTTCGTCATGTCCATCGGACGCAGCGTCAGTAGCGAGTTTGAGCGCGCCTATAACCTGCTGAAGCAGGAGGTCAACGAACGTCGTCGAGCTGAAGAGGGTTTGCAGCGGCAGAACGCATACCTGGCAGCACTGCACGATACCTCGCTCGCCCTGATGAACCGCCTGGAGATCGACGATCTGCTGGAAACCATCGTTGCGCGCGCGGCGCAACTGTTAGATACAGAGAATGGCTACGTATATCTGATTGACCCCGTCAACCAGGTGATGGAGCGTAAGGTGGGGGTAGGGCTTTTCAGCCGTTCGAAGGATTTCCGCATGCGTCTCGGAGAAGGTGTGGTAGGTAGAGTGTGGAAGTCGGAAGCTCCGCTCGTCATCAACGATTATCCGAAATGGCCGAATCGTGTACCGTTACCCGGTATTCTTGAGGACATCATCCACGCTGTGGTCGGTGTTCCCCTGAAATCCGGGCGCGATGTCGTCGGCGTGATTGGTGTTGCGCACACCATTCACTCTGACCAGACTTTTGGGGAGAATGAGGTTGAATTGTTGCAAGGATTTGCACAACTCGCCTCCATCGCATTGGACAACGCCAATCTTTTTGCCCAGGCGGAACAACGCACGCGCCAGATTGAGGCGCTCTATCAAGGGGACCAGGAATTATACCGTCACCTGGAACTCAAGGACGTGCTGCAAACTCTGGTCAACGTCGCCGTGGATATTTTGAAGGTGGACAAGAGTGTGCTGCTAGTCTGGAACGAGGCGAAGACGCATCTTGTTCCGTGCGCGGCGCGTGGATTTGAACAGCAGACGTTAGCGCGCATGGTCTTTAGGGTAGGGGAAGGTCTGGTCGGATATGCCGCAGAACGCGCCACGCCGGTCACCGTTAACGACACGTTCGGCGATAAGCGCGTCGATGTGAATATCACCTCTCCTGAACACATTCGCTCATTCGTCCATGTCCCCATTGTCGTTGAGGGGCAGGTTTTTGGGATTTTTAACGTCAACTATTGCGAGCCATACGCTTTCAATGAGGATGACGTGCGTCTGGTCTTGGCGATTGCCCAACGGGCCGCTTCAGCTATTGAGAATGCCCGGCTCTACCAGCAAGCTCAGCAGGCAGCAACCCTCGAAGAACGCCAACGCCTCGCCCGCGAACTGCATGACGCCGTCACGCAAACGTTGTTCTCCGCTAGCATCATTGCGGATGTCCTCACGCGCCTGTGGCAGATTAATCCTGAAGAGGCGCAGCGACGCACCCAGGAACTTCGCGAGCTTACCCGTGGCGCGATGGCCGAAATGCGCACCTTACTGTTGGAGTTGCGCCCCATCGCGTTGATGGAAGCCTCCATCGACGACTTGATCCAGCAGTTGGCCGAAGCCACCACTGGCCGGGCGCGCGTCCCTGTGAATATGTCCGCCGTTGTCGAATGTGATCTGCCGGTTGATGTAAAAATCGCTTTCTACCGGATCGCCCAGGAAGCCCTCAACAATACCTCGAAACACGCCAATGCCAATCAGGTAGAAGTGCGGTTGCACTGCGAACCCCGTGGTGCGGAATTGTGCATCCACGATGACGGCGTTGGCTTTGATATGAACCGCGTGTTGCCGGACAACCTGGGTCTGAGCATCATGCGCGAGCGTGCTGAAGCCATTGGCGCATATCTCACCATTGACAGCCAGCCGCAGCTCGGTACAGAGATCGTTGTTAAG
>JAFGSL010000235.1 GCA_016934645.1 Anaerolineae bacterium | reverse complement strand
GAACGCGGCGTAAACCTGGACGCGCTCCTGACGCGCAGCCAAAACGTCTTTGCACACATCGCGGCGATGGATACCGCAGTCAACGTCTTGGTGGATGCGCAGACGGAGGAAGCTGCCGACGATGCTGTGGAACAGATCATCGTCAACGACGAACTCAAATTACGCTTCCTCAACCTGGTCGCAGGCGTGGACCGCCTCTACTGCGCCATCCTGCCCGATCCGCGCGCGGCGGAATTCTCCGCCCGGCGCAGACTGCTGCTCTTCCTGGCGCAAAAAATCCGCACCCTAGGGCCGGATGTGGTGCTTCCCGATGTCGAGACGGAAATGACGACGCTGTTGGATGACTCCATCATGGCGCAGGCTTACGTCATCCAGGCCGGTGCGCGCCGATACGATCTGAGCAAAGTAGACTTTGAGGCCCTCAAACAGCGCTTTGCGGAAGGACGCCAGCACACCGAGGCCGAGAAACTGCGGGGGACGCTCAACGCCCTATTGCAGCGACTGGTGCGCCGCAACCGCCGCCGCATCAACTATCAAGAAGAATTCCAGCGCCTGATCGACGCTTACAACGCCGGTTCGGCCAATGTGGAAACCTTCTTCCAGGAGTTGGTCGATCTGGCGCAGCAGCTCAACGCCGAAGAACAACGCCACGTCCGCGAAAACCTCAGCGAGGAAGAACTGGCGATCTTCGACATCCTCACCCGCCCCGGCCCAGAGCTGAGCGGGGCCGAGCGGAAGGCTGTCAAACAAATCGCCCGTGACCTGTTGGCGACCCTCAAACGCGAAAAACTCGTCCTCGACTGGCGCAAGCGCCAGCAGTACCGCGCCGCCGTGCGGCTGATGATCCAGGACGTACTGGACCAACGCCTACCCGCCCGCTACGACACCGAACTCTACAACCAGAAGTGCGATGACGTGTATGCCCACATCTATGACAGCTATGGTGGCGCGGGCCAGAGCATCTATGCGGCGGCGTAAAGCGAAGTCAAACACAAACCGCCGGTGGCCTGTCAGGCCACCGGCGGTCGTTTTTGTGGTAAGTCACGCCATTGGCGGCTACGGTTCCGCTGTTGGCGTCGGCGTGGGTTCCTGCATAAACGCCGCGCGGTCGTTCTCGATCAACGGCCTGACATTGTATTCCGTAACGGCGACGTAGTACTGCGATTCCGAGGCTTTGACGGCGTAGTTGGTTCCATCGAACTTTGCCCCTACGTGCAGGGCGTAGATGACACCATCGTCCGTTGTGAGCGTGACAATCGCGGTCGGCTCAGTAAAGCCGTAGCTGGCATCCTCCTCCAGCCCAAGCGGGCGCTGGAGCGAAATGCGGGTGACTTTGCTGACAATGTCGCTGGTTGCTGCTGGATCGATGATCTCATCTTCGGCGAGATTGGCCAACGTCCATTGATCGTCGTCGGTTTTGACGAGCTTGAAGGTACCGTTGGCGTTTTGCAGCGTGACCTCCGTCACCGTGGTCGCGTCGATGGTGCGATAGGTCGTATCCACCCACGAGGTAGCTCCGGTACTCAGTTCCCACGACGAAAGTGCGGCGGTGAGGTATGTCTCGTCCTGTCCTGCCACGCGGAAGTTCGTAGCGGTGTAGCGTGGGGAGCTGCCCAGATAGATCGTGTGTGTTGTGCCGTCCTTCATCCCGATGTCGATTCGGCGCACGAAATTGTCGTCGGCTACCTGGAGCACCTTATGACTGGCGGTGGTGCGAGCCACAAGGGTCGCGGTATCCAGTTGCGTGAACTTCTCGAGAATCGGCGTGATCGTGCTGGCTTTCACCGGATAGTCGCCCGCTTCGGCCAGTCCCCAGTTCTCGCCGGACCCACTCAGGACAATGTGCGCGCCCTGGTCATCGGTGATGGTCAGGGTGACGATGTCCTCGACATTGAGATCCGGGAAGATCGGTTGTGTAGCTCCGGCACTGCCCGAGCGCGGCCAAAAGGTGACCACGCCAAGGATGATTTGTAGGATCAGAATACCGGCTAGGATTTGTTGATGGCGTTTCATTGTTCCACCTCCTCAGACGAGGCCTCCTCAGACGATGTCGAATTGTCATCGGGTTTAGACGTTTCCTCTGACGGCTGATGGCTAACGGCTGATGACTGGATCAGTTCCATCGGTTGTTCGTTGCGGCGGCGCATACTCACAAAGCCACCGAGTGCCAACAACGCCAGGAGCGCCACGCCGTAGTTAAGGATTTCCCAGAACGACTGCTCGCTCTCTTCCATCGATGCCAGAACGCGGTTTGCGCTGCCGCGCGCCTGGATCTCCAGTAGATCGAGATCTTCAGTGGCCCAGGCAACGGCGTTTTGCACGAATTGCAGTGAGTTGAGATAGCGATCGCCGGACATTGAGCTGGAAATCTGGAAGACGATGTCGTCCACAAATTCCGCGCTGCCAACGATGAGCAGACGTGCTGTCTCGGGCGACTGTTCAATCGTGGCGGAGTTCATCGTTGTGGCTGTCGCACCCTCTTCAGTCTCTTCAGTCTGCGCTGTTTCGAAGGGCGAAGCCTTACCGGCGAAGTAGCTGTCGAACGTTCCTTGCACGGAAACGGCCAGGGTGTAGACCTGCGTCGAAGTCGGTTGCGCGAAACCGGTGTCCGGATAGAGCGTGAAGTCAGGCGTGATGGTGGTAGGATCGCTTTGGAACCACGCGCCCGACGTCGAGGACAGCAGCGCTTCAACCTTACGTCCCGCATTCTTTTCCTGATCGATTTGAATAGGCGAGGGCCAGTTCAACGTGATGGCGGATAGGTTGGAGACAAGGGTGTTGTTTTTCGCCATACCATCCGAACGGACGTCCACGAAGTAGGGGTAATTCAACGCCTGGTATTCCTGTACCTGGTAGTTGCCCACCTGGCGGACGACTGGCATGGGGAACGGCTCGTTCTGTGAATCGAGTACCATCCCCTGTTGCACGGTAATGCCGTAATATTCCAATAGCCCGGCGACGCCATCCGTGATCGACTGCCCGGTAAGGCTGCCGGTGTAGGGGTCCTGCGCGATGACGGTGTTGCCTGCTGCCAGGAGCACAGTACCGCCGCGCATCAGGTATTGGTCGATGGCGTACAGCTCCATATCGGTGAATCCTTGCGGAGCGATGACGAACAGCACATCCACATCAGGCGCCACGTAACCTGTGCTCAGGTCGATGGTGCGGACTTCATACTCCTGACCGAGCGCCTCGCGCACCTGATCCCACGACGAGAGCGGTTGGATGGTCTGCCCGTACATATCCGTCGTCGCTTCCGTCGATGGTGACCAGATGCCGACGACTTTGAGGAAACCGCCGGACATACGCTTGAGCGCGGATTCGACAGCACTGCGAACGTCGGCCTCACTCATTTCACCGGAGGGGTAGATCACGTTCTCTTCGCCATTGTGGCTCAGCACCATGTGCATGTAGTACACATCATTGGAGAACAGAGAGGCGGCGAATGGCTGGATGCCATAGGTGTCGTAAAGTTGTTGCGGTGTCATTGGACTGTCCGCCTGGGTGGGATCCACGATTGTATAGGTGAACTTCCCGTTGGATTGTGCCGCAATGTCTTGCGCTACCTTCTCTATTGTCGCCGGGGCCTCGGCGAGCCACTCAGGTATAGTGCTAGGTGTGAGGTAGATCGTCATCTGCACTGGATCGCTCAGCGAAGCGAGAACCGTATCGATACTCTGGAACCCGTAAACGACCTTTTTGATGTTGCTGGTAAGATCGTATTCCAGATTGCGCAGTTGCACGTCGATGCTGTCGCTGTCCTGCTTGACTTCGATCAGATCGCTGAATCCGAGGACAATACTCTGATCGCCATACTGGATGAGGATGTCGAAGTAAGAGTTGATAATGGAGGATTCGTAACGCCCGGCGATTTGGAAAGGCGTAGGACTAATGCCATATACCTGGGTGGCCTCTTCCTCTTTGTCCGGATCCTCAGCCGGGTCAATGATTTCGACCTGTACTTTACCGTCGGACGCGATGGCGTATTCTTGCAGCATGTCGCGCACTTTGGGGACCAGCGGAGCCAGCAGCGGGTGGGTGCGTTCGCTGAAATAACCGCGGATCAGCAGGGGTTCCTGCAAACCGTCGAGTATGTTGCGCGTGGCTTGGGAGAGTGAGTATTCATGGTACTGGGTGAGATCGATCCGTAGGCTGTGCAAGGGGTACACCCACACGTTGGCTACGAGCAGGTTCAGGATAACCAGCCCAGAGGTCAACGCCAGTCCACGCCGCTTGGGCAGCGTGCGTTCACCCACGCTCCAGCCTTGTGCCTTGAGCGACAGAACGTTGAGTATGAGGAAGATGCCGGCGAGTGTGATGTAGTAGAGCAAATCACGCAGGTCGATGACGCCGCGCTGGATGCTTTCGAAACGACTGCCAGCGCCGATAGCGCGCAGAATTTCGCCCACTTCGTTGCCCACAAAGTTGGTTACGCCGGTCGAGCCGACGAGATAGAACGCCCCACACACCAGCACGGTGGAGATCAATGCCACGATCTGGTTGTCGGTGCGCGATGAGACGAACAGCCCGATGGCGGCGTAAGCGCCAGCCAGCAGGATAGCTGCCAGATAACCGCCGACGACCGGGCCTAAGTCAAGATTGCCCAGGATCGCCACAGTGATCGGCAGGAAAAGCGTCAGCGCCAGGGCAATGCCGATCAAGGCGACGACGGCGAGGAACTTGCCGATGACCAACTGCGTCGTCGAAACAGGCAGCGTCAGTAGGATTTCGAGGGTGCCTGAGCGCTGCTCCTCGCTCCACTGGCGCATCGTGAGTGCCGCCGCGATGAAAATCATCAGCACCGGCATCCAGCGGAAGAGTGGGCGCACGTCAGCGATGCCGCGTGCAAAGAAGGTGTCCACCCAGAAGAACGAGAACAAAGTTGCTACGAGGAACGCGGCGATAAAGATCATCGCCATCGGCGAGCCGAAGTAACTGCGCAGTTCTTTGCGGGTAATGGTCAGAATCTGTTTCATTGTGCCACCTCCGCCGTCGCCAGTTCGTTGAAGACCGTTTCGAGGGTGCGCACGTCGCGTCGTAGCTCGCGGAGCGGCCAATCGTGTTCTCGCGCCAGTTTGTAGATGGCAGGACATAGATCGCTGCGACCCGCGTCACCGCCATCCGCATCGCGTTCTGCCGTCTTGCGGCCAAGCACGCGGTAGGCCGGGAAGCCATCGTGACTCTTGAACATCCCCACGCCTTGGACTTGCGGCAGACGCTGGAGCAGGTTCGTCGCGTCGGGGAGCTGTTTTTCCAACACCAGCACGGCGTCGGATGTGGCCTCGAGTTCGGAGAGATGCGCGTCGGCCTTTACCTGGCCGTTCATCAGGATGATGACGCGGTCACAGAGGGCCTCGACTTCCGAGAGAATGTGCGTGGAGAATAGTACCGTGCTGTGGTCGGCCAACCGGCGGATGAGATGGCGGATCTCGACAATTTGGGTGGGGTCAAGGCCCACGGTCGGCTCATCGAGGATGAGCAGGCGCGGCTTGTGCAGGATGGCCTGCGCCAATCCAACGCGTTGCCGGAAGCCTTTGCTCAAGTGCCCGATGAGGCGGGTAAGGTGCCCTTGCAGCCCGGTGGCGTAGATCGCCTCGGAGAGCAGTGCCTGCTGTTCGTCCTCCGGGATTTGGCGTAGGTCGGCTATCATCTTGAGATACGCCTGAACCGATAGTTCGGGATACAGCGGTGCGGTCTCCGGCAGATAGCCGATCTGTGCCTGCACCTCGCGGGTGTGTTCGAGCACGTCCAGATCGTTGATCAGCACCGTCCCTTCATCGGGTTGCAGATAACCAGTGATGATCTTGATGATCGTCGTTTTGCCGGCCCCGTTTGGCCCTAACAGCCCGACGATTTCGCCGCTGGCGATGCCGAAGGAAACGTCGCGCAGGGCTTCGACGTCCCCATACGCTTTAGATAAATTCGAGACATCAATCATAGACTCGTCCTCCTAGCGAATTACGAATTACGAATAACGAATTACGAATCGCGTGCTGACGCGAAAAAGAGCAAAGCTGGCCGCAGGATGACCTGCGCATAAGCTTCGCTCTTTGGTTTCCGGCACCTTGATGCCGGTGGGCGCAGCACGGTGACATGGTAATGAACGTGGGAGAATTGTCAAGGCTGATCCCACAAAAACCCATCCTTCAGAATACCACGCCCCCACTTGCGTGTCTTTAAGAAGAACTTAGGTCAACCTTAAGAAAAGCTTATGGTAGCAACACTAAGGAATGGGAATTAAATAACTGTCCGGGTGGGCAGGACACGGTAGTTCCATTGCGGCAG
>JAFGSL010000234.1 GCA_016934645.1 Anaerolineae bacterium | reverse complement strand
GCCCGTCACGGGAACGTACCGTGCGCGTATTCATTTATCCCGTTGGGACGATTCCTCGATGGAAGAGCGTGTCGGCTTCGCGTGGTACAGCGGCGCGCCGCTGCCGTGATGTAATTTGCTTTCACCCCCCCATCATAGCAGAAGAAGAGCACTACTGATGTTCAGCGATGAAAATGATTGCGCGGGGGAATGCTCAAAACGGTTGAGATAGTAGAGCACCAGCTTCCGCCGCGGTCTGGATGCCCCTATTCGAAGAGGTTCAGCCCCATAGTATTACTCACATTTCTTCCGTATAATAACGGTTGCGATTGAATTCCCAATCCATTAGAATGGAGGTGTTTTTATGCATCAGCCATTGAACGTGCTGCTGGTGGAGGATGATTGGTCTGTCCGTAACGCCGTGCATGATTATCTGGTCAAGCATGAGATGTCCGTGTTCGAAGCCAATTGTCTGGAAACGGCGCTGGCGGAGGCCGAGGTTGTGCAACCAGATGTCGCGGTCATTGACATAGTTCTACCCGCTTATCCAGATGCACGGGCCGATTTCGACCAACACATCGGTATCGAAGTTGCCCGGCAATTGCACGAGCGATTGCCACATCTGGGCATCGTCTTCCTGTCAGCATACATGGACCGTGGCCCCGAGGTGTTACAGTTGTTTATGGAGGGGCATGACCGGATCGTATACTTGCTCAAAGGCTCCAAGCCTCAAGAGTTATTGGCAGCCATTCACGAAGTCGCCGGCGGACTGTCTGCGCTCAGGATTGCGCCTGGTGTGCAGATGAATCAGCGGACCGTGTTAAGTCAGGTGTTGGAAACACTGACAGAAGGTGAAAGGAGGTGTGCGACGGTGGCCCTGGAGCATTTGCAGACGTTGTCCGAACCGGAACTCCGGGTTTTCGAAGCGGTCGGGAGATGTCAAACGCACCGGCATGCGGCGCAAGAATTGGCATTGAGCACCCGGACGATTGGCAGCCACATCGACACAATCTATGAAAAGCTGCATCTACGCGAGGCGTCGCCAGGTTTGAATCTGGCGGCGCTGCTGGCTAAAATCCATCTGCTGCATCAGCTCCAGCAAATCGCAATGTCCACATCCAATCACCGACATAATGAACGATGACGATTGACGCCGCTGCACCTACCGTACCTCTCTCGCGCCCTCTGCGCGTTTTGAGACGCGCGCTTCCGGTTCTGATGCTGCTGATGTTGACCATAGGATTGGCGGGAGGCGCAAGGCTGGTCCTGGCATTGGGCCACCCGTTTTCCGGCGTCGCGTTGATGTGGCGCAAGGAACTCAAGCTCCTGGTTGTCAGTTGGGTCACGCCCCCGCATTGGCCCGGTCTCGATCCTGGCCAGCTGCAAGTCAATGACCGCGTGCTTTGCATAGAGGGCTACCATCCTAGCCCAGAGTCCCCTGTCTATGGTTTAGACCCACGTTATGTCGATGAGCCATGTCCTCGGGGCGGCAAAACTTACTTAACGATATTTCGCGAGCGCTTCGACGCTGGTTCCCCGGCTACGGTAACGTTTCGCGTCGACCGAGATAAGGAGATCATCACCGTTCCCGACGTCCCGTTAAGCGTGTTTAATTGGGTCAGTCTAGCGGAAATATTCTTGCCGAACTTTTTATTGGGCCTGGGTCTATTGATCGTGGGCCTGGTCGTTTACCGCGCCAACCCAACCGCCGAGATCAATCTCATCTTCACTTCGTTCGCCACCATCAGTGCAGGCTTAGTGCTGCAAGAAGCCTGTAACGCGCGTTTTTCTACCCATCTTGTAGATATGCGCTTCACTGCATTGGTCGGGAGTGTACCGTGGACGCCGCTGCTCGGGGCAGTCCTGTTTCACTTAACAGGACTGTTCACCGATCGCCCCCCGTTGCTGGTCCTGACCCGGTGGATTCGCCGTCCGTATTACGTACTGTCCAGCCTGTTTTCCCTCTTAGGAATTTTCGTGTATACGATGAACGACCATCCGGTCGCCATCCTGTTCGACTGGACTTTTAGTCGCTTCGTCGCGGTCAGCATTCTGTTCTCGGTGTTCTGGAGTATGATCACGCTGCTATGGACATGGCGTGCAACACCCTCCCGACGTCTGCAGCGCCAAACAAGTTTGATCCTGGCAGGTATGGTGATCATGACACCGTTGCTGCTTGTATATGGCGCAACGCTTTTCCTCAATGCCACCTACCGTTATGTCAACTACGCCCCCTATTTGGGGTTAGGCGTGCTCGGCATGGTCGCCTATACGATTTTGCGTTATCAGCTCTTCACTGCGAAAGCCAGAATCCTAACCGCATTGCTTATTGCAATTGGGTGCATCCTGATGGCGAATCTAGTCTACCTGCTCCTGGGGCAGATCACGGGATTCTTGCCGATCCTGGCGACGGCGCTGATCACCGGCCTGGCTTTGGAAGTGCAGCAGGGGCCAACGGCTTTCTTCAACCGGCTGTTACGCCGGGAGATGTTACATTATCAAATCGTAGCACGCTTTGGTCAGCATGTCGGTGGATTGCAACAGAGCGCTGCACTGGTGTCAGCCGCCCGGCGTGCGTTCCAAGAAGACCTGGAAGTCGAGTATGTGAACATTTGGCTGTTGAACTCAGAACAGCAAACACTCGAACGATTTCTAGATGGGGATGTCATTGACGCAACACCCATCTCCCAGGATTTCGCGACACACCTAAGCGCCCGGCCCACGCCGGTCTACGCCGCCACACCAGAAGCAGCCAGCTATCGCGCCCTGTTTCAAGACGATGCAGCGCAGCCGGTAGCTGTGTGGGCGCCCCTGGTGGAGCGGGAACAGACGGTGGGGTTGTTAGGACTGGGGCCACGCTGGACAGGCGAGGTCTACGAAGAGCAAGACCTGGAACTTATCGGCATCCTGGCCCGGCAAATGGCGCTTTCGATTCTGAACACGCGCCAATGGGAGCGCATCCAACAGATGTCCTACGCGCTCGCGCAAGCCGAAGAAAACGAGCGGCGTAAGATCGCCCGTGAGCTACACGACACGGTCTTGCAGTTTCTACTGGTGTTGACCTATGGATTGGATGACTTGAAGGAACAGTGCGTGGCATCGGCGGGCGGGATTGAGCAGTGGCAAGATCGTATTAGCGCGGAAGCCGCTCAATTACGCGATCTGTTGAGCTATCTGCGCGCGCCGGAGATGCTGGTACAGCGCGGATTAGCAGCGTCGCTGGAGACGTGGATGGAGCAGGCACGTCAAGACACGACGATGCGCATACAAACCGACCTGTCGCCCACAGTCGAAGAGGCGTTATCGGTGGAGGCTAAAGTCGCTATCTACCGGGTGTTCCGGGAGACGATTCGCAACGCGCTGAAACACTCGCAGGGCAGTTGCGTGGCTGTCCAATGGCGACGGGAGGGCGACTGGGTGCGGTTCTCAATTCGGGATGATGGCACAGGCTTTGACATAGTGCAGGCCCTGCAGGCAGGCGGACGAGGCTACAGCAGTTTACAGGATGTGAAGATTTACGTGGAGAACGTGGGGGGGTGGTGCGATATTCGCTCGATGCCAGGAGAAGGGACGGTTGTAAGTGGC
Organism: Anaerolineae bacterium; assembly: GCA_016934645.1. Next base: position 345 of record JAFGSL010000234.1, on the reverse strand, counting down.
ACAGTCCCTGCGCGGGATCGCCCGATAGTCGACGCGTGATGTAGGCCTTTGCCAAAGGAGATGCAGCCTATGCCAGATACCAGATGACACACGAATAACTGCAAAGTTCGACCCTTAAATTTACAACCTAGAAAAGGAGATGTGACCATGAAGAAACTTTGGCTCTCTATTGCTTTGGCGACTGCTGTATTGTTGCTGTTTGCCATCACCACAACGCAAGCACAAAGCGGCGTTGGCACCCTCAGCTACGTTCAGCAGAACGGGCGGCGGGTGGAAGGCTTGGTGGCGGTGGGGGGCTACAGCGTGACGGTAACGCTGAAAGACCCCGGCGGGACGGTGAAGTCG
>JAFGSL010000233.1 GCA_016934645.1 Anaerolineae bacterium | reverse complement strand
GCCATCTCCGGCGACACCTCAGGCGTCGTGATCGACACCCCCCACTGCGCGACGTGAACTGGGTTCGTCACCATCAACCACACGTGGCGGTAGATACCCGAGCCGGAGTACCACCGGCTGTTGCGCTGATAGTTGTTATCCACCATCACGCGCAGCACATTCTCACCACCCACGTTCAGATAGGGCGTGAGGTCATAACCGAAACTGGTGTAGCCATACGGGTGGCGGCCCAACAGCGTCCCGTTGAGCCACACCTCGGCGTTCATGTAGACGCCTTCGAATTCGACAAACACCTTCTTCCCAACCCACGTTTCCGGCGCTTCAAAAGTCTTGTGATACCATCCCCGGCCCATGACGAAAAAGCCACCGGAAGCCCCGCAAGGGTTCTCCGGGTCGCGATCCAGTTCGATGCTCCAATCGTGGGGCAGATCGACCACGCGCCACGTAGAGACGTCGCCGATAACTCCCCACCACTCGTGTGGATCGCCAAAATGGAAACGCCATTGCTTATCGAAAGATTGTCGTTGCATGGATACCTCCTGCGAATTATAACTGTTGAATTGTGAATGAGTATAGTGAGTTTGACGGAAGTACAAGGCGTGGATCAATCAGGGCCTTATCATTCTCGCTCTAAGGGGAACGACCGTTCCCCGTTTTAGGCCGAGATGTACCATAAGGCGCGGATCTGGCGATCCGCTCGAAGCGAAAACGGGAACTATGATGAGAATGAGTACAAGGCGCAGGACTGGCTAATTAGGCCTACAGGCCTATTCACCCTTTTGTAAAAATATGGTAAACTAGCATTGAGGCCTGAGTGGCTTATTGACATCCCTAAGGGTTGTGCTAAACTGAACTTGAGGCGTATGACTGAGGAGGAATGTTATGACAGAAGAACGAAATCCGCAATCCACCCCTGCACAAGAGAAACTCAAGGTCGTTTGTATCGAAGACGAACCTGAAATGATCGAACTGATTCGCCTGATTTTGGGGCGACGGAATTTTGAACTTATCGGCGCTGTGGGCGGGCGCGAAGGTCTGGAAGCCGTGCGCAAAATCAAACCTAAACTGGTGCTGCTTGATCTGATGATGCCCGATATCGATGGGTGGGAAGTCTATCAGCAGATGAAGGCGGACGAAGAATTGAGTCATATCCCGGTCATTGTCGTTACGGCCAAGGCGCAAAGCATCGATAAAGTCCTCGGCCTGCATATTGCCAAAGTTGACGATTATGTGACCAAACCTTTTGGACCACAGGAACTGCTTGCCAGCGTCAACAAGGTGTTGGGTACCAAGTTATAATAACCAGCTCTTTCAATGTCATACGTTAACACTGTCTGCTTGTGTGTCCTTTGGCAAGACTGGCAATGACGTTCCGGAGCGCTGGGCTATTGTGAGCCCGGCGCTCTGATTTCTCGAAAGAAGTTGTATGTCGGGAGGTGGAGAATAAAATGACAGAACGCACGAAGATCGTTTACATCGAAGATGATCAGGATATGATTGATCTTGTCGGTGTTATCTTGAACCGTGATAATTTGGAGATCGTTGGTGTCCGTGAAGGGCAAAGAGCATTGGAGACTATTCGCCAGGTCAAACCAGCGCTTGTTCTGCTTGATCTGATGTTGCCCGATATGGGTGGGTGGGAAATCTATCAGGCTATGAAACAGGACCCGGACATGTGCGATATCCCGGTCATCGTTATTACCGCACGCGGCGCGCCCATTGATAAGGTGCTCGGAGAGCACGTCGCCAAAGTACAAGTGTACATCGTCAAACCATTTGGTACCCATGAACTTCGGGACAATGTGAAACGTGTGCTAGGGATAGAGAGCTAGTCGCCGCGCCTAGGCGTCGCGCGCTTACCTTACTCTCAACCCAACAGGAACGTCCCCATGCCCATAGCGAGCTTGTTGGCGATTGGCAATGAGCTGCTCAACGGCACTGTCCGCGACGCCAATGTTTTCTCGTTGAGCCAACACCTCACGCGGATGGGTTTCAGTGTAGAATATGCTGCAATGGTTCGCGATATCCCCCAAAAAATCGCGGACGTGGTTCTATTTCTCCTCGCGCAACAGCCGGATGTATTGCTGTGTAGCGGCGGTCTCGGCCCCACCCAAGATGATCTGACGCTTTCTGCACTAGCAGAAGCTTTGCATATGCCACTTGCTCTTAACAGCGCAGCGACGGATCTCGTCGAATACCACTACGATCGTTTGTTGGCGCAACAATACCTCACGCAACGGGGACCCGCGTTCGCGCGGGAGAAGATGGCGACGTTGCCCCTTGGTGCGCAGCCCCTTCCCAACCCGGTAGGAACCGCACCCGGCGTCAAAATGGAACATCAGGGGACAGTGATCTACGTCCTACCCGGCGTACCGGCAGAGCTGAAGGCAATCTTCGCGGCTTCGATCGTGCCGGAACTGCTACGCCGTTTCACGCCGGGGATATGGGCCGAGTATACGATGCTCGTCTACTGCGATGATGAAGCTGATCTCGCCATCCCCTTGTGTGACGTTGCCCAGCGCCATCCCGAGGTCTATCTGAAATCTTTGGCACAGCCCTTCCCTGTGGCCAGTGCCGAAGGCCTGAAGGTGATTGCCGTGGCGTTGGCGGCAACTGCCAGTGAAGCACACGCTGCCGCACGAGCAACGCTGGCCGACCTGCGTTGCACGGCAGAGGCCGTCGGTCTGCGGGTTGGTGAGCTATCTACCTCAACGGATTGGCCGGAACCAAACAGACTTTAGACGTTAGACTTTCGACTTTGGACTATTCCCAGGAGGTGTTTTATGGACTTAAAATTGACTGTCGTTCCCATCGAGAAACCGGAAGCGATCAACTTCATCTTAGGTCAATCTCATTTCATTAAAACAGTGGAAGACCTGCACGAGGCACTGGTCACTGCTATCCCTGGCATCAAGTTCGGCATCGCGTTTTGCGAGGCATCGGGCAAGTCCCTGGTGCGTTGGTCCGGTACTGATGAAGCTATGCTCGAACTGGCGCGCACTAACGCGCTGGCACTGAGCGCTGGGCACAGTTTCATCATTTTCCTGGGCGAGGGTTTCTATCCCGTCAACGTGCTTAACACTGTCAAAATGGTTCCTGAAGTCGCGCGCATTTTCTGTGCGACGGCCAATCCCACCCAGGTCATCGTCGCCACGACTGAACAAGGGCGCGGCATCCTGGGCATCATCGACGGAATGCTGACGCAGGGCATCGAAGGCGAAGAAGATATTGCCTGGCGCAAGGATTTCTTGCGAATGATTGGTTACAAACTCTAGTCTAGCGTCACGCACTGAGGCCCTCACATCATGCCATCCGGTACGCGGTCTTTCGCTACGCGGTGGTTGGATCTGCTCAAAAGGGATCCGGTTCCTTGGTTATTGGATCCCGTAAATCCTTCTGCCCGGCTGTTGACGTTGCGCCATCTATTCAAGAGACCCGAGGCGGCCTTGCATGAGGAAAACGCCAGGCTGCTGGCCTGGTCGCCTATCGTCATCTTGCGGGAGCATTGGGATCACGTCAACTTCTGGGGCCGCGAGTATGATCCCTATTTCGGCGGTGCACTGGGCAACTTCGGCACGCTCTACCTTTTTATGCAGCTCGGAATGTCGCAGTTCTGCCGCCCGCATTTCCCAGAAGTCGAACCAGCGTGTGAAAATCTGCTCGACCGGGGGCGTGGTGAGGATGGTCGTTTTGCTGCTGGCAGTACCGGCGTGGGTAGTGAGAGTGCGTCATGGCTCTGCTATACCGGGATGGCACTGCAGATTATGTGGGGCTTCGGCTACGAGGATGATCTGCGCGTGCGTTCGGCGTTGGCGGCGTTGCTCCATACAGTGCTCTTGCGTCCAGAATTACTGGAATGCCCGATTGCCAGCGGTGCTTGTGCGCATGGATTGGTCAAAGCGTTGGCCGCACTTGTGAGCATCCCGGCTGAGCAGCGCGGCGCGGACGAAGAGGCCGCGATCGCTGTGTTGGGTGAATCTCTCATCAACTATCCCTTTGATTTTAGCGGGCGCGATGTGGAATGGCTCCAGCCCACCTTTCCACGCTATTATCGCGCTGACATCGTGGAACTATGCCGTGTGATGGCGCAGACGGGCTTCCACATGCATCCCCGTTTTCAAGGCTGGCTTCATTCGCTGCTTTCGCTCAAGACCGACGAAGGCCGTTGGAACAAAGCTCGTCCATCCCCGGCGCTATCTGAAGAGCGCCTTTTCCATCCCAGCCGCTGGCTCACGTTCGAGGCTGTCTACGCGTTGACGTTGACCTACGGGGATACCGTCTATGCGCCCTGAGGATCAACTGAATGCCGGTGTGCGCTACGCGGTCATCCCGCGTGTGCTGGTGTTTTTGACGCGTGGCGACGAGGTATTGTTGTTGCGCGGTGCGCCGGATAAGAAGCTGTGGGCCGGGAAGTACAACGGTCTGGGCGGGCACATTGAACCAGGGGAGACGCCGTACCAGGCAGCGGTGCGCGAGGTTGGCGAGGAGGCCGGGCTGACCGTGGAGGCACTCACACTTCGTGCCGTCGTCCACGTGACGTTGGCCTCCGCGCCCGGTGTGATCTTCTTTGTCTTTTCTGGTGTGGCCTCCTCAAGCGAACTCCGCCCCTCAATCGAAGGTAAGCCGGTTTGGGTGGCACGCTCGGAGATTGGCGCGCTTCCGCTGGTCGAGGATTTGCCGGAATTGCTCCCGCGTGTACTGGAACCTGGTTCCTTGATCTACGGCCATTACACTTTCTCCGAGGACGGGTTGCGTATGGCTTTTCACTCGCCGGTGGTAGAGGGGAATTCGCGCATGCCTAACGTGGCGGCGCGTGCCTCTTCTTCGGCGAATTCGCGTAACGTTGTTGGAAAACGTCCATGCAACGGCGAGAGTTGAGCGCCCAGGCGTACGGCAGTCGTGAGTAGCCACGCCAGTGGCCAGCCGAGACCACTGAGGCGCGTCGCGCGCGCCAGTTCGGCGATACCGCCGCTGTCCCATCCGCCCAACAGCGCGGTGAGGAAGCCGTATACTGCCAGCCCCGCGGTTAGTCCCACCAACAGCAGCATAACGCTGGCTGAGATCGTCGGTGTCCACATCCATTCTTCTACAATCCCGAGAAAAGCATAGAGTGCTGCCGCGGCACCGATGGGAGCGATGAATGTCTGCCACACGTAGACGCGCGTGCGCCCGGTCGCTCGCCCGACAAACCACCAGCCTACAAGTCCGCGCAACATCAGTGCGCCGGCAAAGGCAATCGGCAGTCCCATCATTCTGTAGGGTGGGGCCAACACTGCCAGTAGCCCCACGCGCACCATTTGTTCGCCGATGGTTAGCCACGAGACTGTTGCTGGGCGACCTAGTGCGATCAAAATCTGGTTGGCAGACCAGGCCAGCCATTGGAACGATCCCCACAGCAGGATCGGCAGCAGCCAGTGAACGACCTCCGTCGCTGACGTCCCCATTGTGCCGAGGATGACGCGATCTCCCACGGCATACAGTGCGGTGAACAGGAACAGGCTGAACCACAATCCATAATGTACACTCTGGCTGATGTAGTAACGCAGCAATCGCTCGTATCCCTGGATATGCACTTCGGCTATCGCGGGCAGCAAGCCGTTGTACAGACTGATCGAGAGGACGTCGTAGACAGCGGCGAAGGCGACCGCTAGCGTCCAGGAATTGTGTAGAGTGCTGTAGGTAGGGATCAAGCGAGGCAGGAGCACTGTCTGGGCAACAGCGCCCAACGGGACAAAGGCCGCGCCGAATGCCAACCGTCCACCGAAACTTGCCATGCGTCCCGTGATATGCCGGTCGAACGTCGGTAAGAACAATGCGCGCAGCGAGTAGCCTAGGTGTTTGTATAACCCCACGCCGATCATAAAGACTGCCAGTTCCGCCAGGTACAGTCCTAGACCCAGACCCAACATCCCGCCCATACTTTCGCCGAGCGCTGGTTGTGCCGCGCCCCACTCCCGCAAAAGTTGCACAGTCCAGCTTTGGATCAAAATCATTCCCCCCAAGAGCACCAATGCCAGGTATTGGTCATAATCGAGTCGCTGCACGGCGCGGAAGAAGAACCGGAAACACTGGAAAAAACCAGGGAACTGGATCAATGCATGGGCGACCAGGAAAAACGCCAGATGTGCTTGTGCGGTGCTGGGTAGAATGAGCGTCGCGACGAGGGCAGCAAGGCCGAATTGCACCGCGCCGCTGAGCATTTGCCACCACATGTAGTATTGGAAGTAGCGGAAGGCTTCCTGGGGATGGCGGATGCGCAGCGTGGCAAAGTAATAGACCGCTGCGACGCCGATTCCCATATCCAGAAGCAGACCCAACACGCTCAACCCCAGCCCGGTGATTTCCCAGGTGCTCAGGGTTTGCGTCCAGGGGATCAATTCGCGGGGCAGCAAATCGCCCTGGTAGGCAGCCACGGGGAGCAATAGCAGGAAGTAGGGGAGCAGCAGCGTGAGCAGTCCGCCCAGTGGACGGTGAAATCCAACGTGCTCCCAATCCTCGGAACTTGGAAGCGTTAGTGTCTTTGGAAGTCCTGATGTCTCCGAAGATGTCAGCGTCTGTGTTTTTTGACGAGATGTAATGAGGATCATGTCCCAGAGCTCAGGGTGCATAAACAACCGTCGCCGAGCCAGGTAGAGCGCCCACCCGGCGAGGAACATAACAACAAGGCCCCCACCGATGATACCCCACTGCACTCGTCCTTGCGGTACAGGAGAGAGAGGATAGTTGGCGAAGGCCAGGATGCGTGGCGCGTTAGCTGCTTCGAGGATCAGGCGGTAGACGAGGTAGCGAAAATAGGGCCAGCTTTGCCATTCGAGATTGGAGGGATGCGCGAGCCACCCACCTACGATGAAGGTTTGTGCTCGCTCGCGTCCCCGGACGCGCTGAATCACCGGTTCGCGTGCGCTGGTGATAATGAGCGGGCGCAGCAAGTTGGGGTTGGAGATGACCGTGCGCGCCTGAATGGGCGGTGCAGCATTCCACGCGATGGCATTTTGGAGTGCGTCAATCTGGTCTCCGCTCTGGACAGCCAGCGCGTTTCTGAACTGCGCCATACCGAACGTGCTCACACCCAACAACGCGCTCAAATCATCAACACTTTGGGGGAACTGAGGGCCACAGAAGATCACCAGCCCTATGTCGCTGCGTTGTGCCATCGCACTAAACAACTGCAGGGTCTCTTCCTGGCGCGGCAGGAAATCGTTGAGCACTAACACCTGAGCAAGCTCCGGCTGGTCGACCTGCACGATGTAGGGTTCGGCCAGATTGATGGCCTCGGCAATAGTATCCTCGAGACCTACGTAGTAGACGCCTACCGGTACACCCACCGGTGTCTGCGCGCGGGCAGTGCTGCCGCCGAGGGTGATCAACAGTGCCAGTAACACGGAAAGCCACCCCAGGCGTGAATGCCTGGCACGCGAACGCATCTGTGCGCCAGTGCACTGTGGCGGGTCGCTCTCACGCGGTTTCATGCTTACTGACCTGAACATGAAAAACTAAAGTTATTCCAGTGCTTTATAGGCGTAAATAAGTTTGGCATAATGCGCTCGGGTCAGTAATGCTCTATCAACCCCGCGAAGGTTGCGGATGCACTACGCGGAACTCTCGCGAGGTTTTTCGGGTTGTTCCAGCGGTGGCAAATCCTCCGGTTTTTGCAGACCAAACTGCTGCAAGAACTCAAACGTCGTTCCATAGAGGATCGGGCGACCAACTGTTTCGGCGCGGCCTACTTCCTCGATCAGACCGGCATTCAGTAGAGTGCGCAGCACGCTGTCGGAGCTGACGCCGCGAATGGCTTCGATCTGCGGGCGTGTGATCGGTTGGGCGTAGCCGACGATCGCCAGTGTCTCCAGAGCTGCCTGCGAAAGGTGTAGGCGTACTTCCAGGCCAAGCAGTCTCTCGACCTGCGGAGCGGCTTCGGGTGCAGAGACGATTTGCAGCCGCTTCTTGTTGCGCTGTAGCCGCAGACCCGTCGTAGCAAAGCGTGTTTCCAGCTCGGCGAGGGCGGCCTCGGCCTCTTCGAGAGAGAGAGACGCAGCCTCGGCCAACGTCTCAAGCTGCAACGGTTGCGGGGCAGCAAAGAGGAGCGCCTCAAGGAGTGCGTCCGGCGTTAGCGGTGTCGTTTCACTCACGATCAGCGATCCTCCTCAGTGGGAAGGGGCGGTGGTCCGGCCCATTCCTGTGATGGGGGAACCTCGACAGGCCTTTCCGGTGGAAGTTGAGGCGGTGTTTCCGGTGGGGTTTGACGAGGCATTTCCGGCGCCGGTTTTTCCTTCTTGGGCTGTGGCTTCTTCACCACCGGGGTTGGGCTGGGCGCGACTTTGATCCGCACCTCTGGCTGACCATAGACCTGCAAACCCAGGCTATCGACTAACACCGTCGTCACGGCCTCCATCAGTTCTGTCGCCAGGTCGGGTACATCACTGCCAGCGGCGACCTCAACATCGACGATGGCGCGCACCTTATCGCCTTTCGCGGTAACTTTGGGTGCAACTTTGAGCACGCCTGGGATCGGATCAAGCTGGTAGGCGAGTTGTTGCGTGATGCTATCCGTGCTGATGGTTGCCATGCCACCAGTCACCTGCTGCACGCGGATAAAGCGCCGGTGCGCAGGGCGCACTTCCAGGAAGATCAGAAACAGTATGATGATGTTCAGGAGCAGCGCCAGTAACAGGCCCAGAATCAATCGCCATACCGGTTGCACACTGTTGAAGTAGTGGCCTAAGTCAACGAGCCATTGTCCAACATTGGTGAGAATGATGTGAGGCAAGATGCAGACTGCGGTAAGTAGCGCCATCAAAGCCAATAGCGCCACAACAATGATAACGCGGTTAATCGTATTCATCTTTTATCCTCCTTGATGAAAAAGTTGCAGGTTCCAGGTTGTGGGTTGAAAGTCAAGAAATCCAGTCCCCATTTTAGCTTTGATTTACCAATTTGCTACCGGACGCAGCTTAGAATCTATAAAAGAACGATTTGCCGCGATAGGGAACCGGCCCGATTGCGCCCGGCACAGTCTAGAAATTTATCCACACTTCGTCAATGTAATCGCGTAGGGTCGTTTCGAGCAGGTTTGCCACGTCGATCTCGGTTTCAACGCGCTGAACTTCATCCAGGTTGGCCCAGGTCGCCGGATTGCGCGCGTGAATAGAACAGGGATCCTTGTACGGCTGAATCGAAAGCTCGTAGGTGCCGATGCCTTGCGCGGCGGTGACGATTTCGGCTTTATCGTATCCGATGAGCGGGCGCAGGATGGGCAGTGTCGTTGCCTGGCTAATCAGGTTTATATTGGGCAGCGTTTGCGATGCCACCTGTCCAATGCTTTCCCCTGTCACCAACGCCAGAGCTTTTCGCCGCCGGGCAAGCTTCTCTGCGGCACGCATAATGAAGCGCCGGAAGACGACTGTAGCGACACGCGTTTGTACCCCTGCCATCGCTGTCTCGAAGGGCGCAGCGGAGATCAGATACAGGGGAGCAGCAAGCCGGTGCGGGGCCAGTACCGCGCGTGCCATATCCGGAATCTTGGAGGTGCGCGCCAGTTCAGTACTCGCCAGCAAATGGAAGTGCAGCAGGTCCAGCGTGCAGCCGCGCTTCAGCATCATATGTGCTGCCACGGGCGAATCAATCCCACCGGAGAAGAGTGCCAGTACGCGGCCGCTCACACCCACTGGCAAGCCCCCAGGCCCCGGTAGACGGCGCACGAAGCAGTAGGCGGCGTCCTCATAAATCTGGATGCTCACCGTCACGTCGGGATTCTTGAGCTTGACCGGTGCACCGGTCATCTCCACGATACGCGCCCCAATTTCCCGATTGACTTCCTGGGAGTAGATAGGGAACTGCTTATTCCCGCGCGTGGTATCGACTTTAAACGTGGTGGTCGATGTCACCATGCCCTCGGCGAGTTGCAACGCAGCCTGGCTGATCGCCTCGAAGTCGGCAGGTACGATGATCGTCGGAGCGAAGTAGGCGGTGCCGAATATCTTGCCGAGTCGCGCTTCGATGATCTCAGCGGGCAAGTCAGCGAACACTTTGACAAGAACGTGGCTATGAAAGGCTTTCACTTTTGCATCTTCTGCATCGTGCAGCACTGTACGGATATTCTCGACCAATTGGCGCACGAAGAAAATCCGGTTGCGGCCTTTCAACCCTAACTCACCAAAATGCACAATATACGCTTGCATGCACACTCCTCTACATAGAATAACGGCGTGTGAGTGTCACACGCCGTCTGTGTCACGTGGGATGGTGAGCGTGGTTACGAACGCCGCCGCGCTACTCCCAAACCAATGGAGAACATCCCCCCGATCATAAACAACACCAGTGCCCCCACCAGAGGTTGGGTAGTCTCCAGACCGCCTAGTGGCAATATTCCACCGGCTCCTGGCACGCCCCCTGCGGGGTAAAGCCCCATGTAAACGTAGGTGACTTGCCCTGATTCCGGCACGTGGACCACGTGTTCCACCGGCGTAGTGGCAACGTAACCTTGGGGAACGTAGAATTTCACGCGCCAACCACCATTTGGCAACGGTGCTGGCCCAAAGGTCCCCGTAGCATACGTATTGCCGAACTCATCCACGGTACGATTTTCCGAATAGTAGGTGTGGCTGTACTCGCCATTGGAGACGGTGAAATAGACCCCTCCGAGACCTTGCTCGTTGGCATCCATCTTGCCGTTGCGATTAATATCCACAAACGCCGCACCGCGGATGGTGCCTTCGCCTGGGCCATAAGCAGGCTTTGCAGCGATCGAAAAGACGCCTAACACACACAGGAGCAGAATCACCCCGCGTTGCACATTCGCGGACCATGGTACTTTTTGTTCGAACCGGTTGAACAGATATAGTGGCTTCATTTTCTTTAACCCTCCTGATCATCCTGGTCTTACTTTATTGTACAGTGAAAAATACTGTTTTGCAAGAGTTACCATGAACAGATTTCTTACCTTTTGCAAAACCTGGTTTTAGCACTAGAATTTAGTCGTCAGTTTTGTCGATAGTAAAGCAGGTTTGTTATGCCCTCTGAAACCACTGCGACATCCCATGAGACATTGCCTATCGTGGAGCTGTTGGAGACGCTGGAGTTGCTCGTTTCCCAGGCCCGCGCCTACGAGCGCGCACTTCCCCCTGACAGCTATCCGGCGCGCGCTGCTGTCGCCACGCTGGGTGAACTGGCACGGCAAGCATTGAATGAGGCGCGCGATATCGCGACGTTGGTTGCCCCGCCCACTCCGGCTCCGCATCCGTTTTCCCCTCGTGAATACGAGGTGCTTACCCTCGTCGCACAAGGGCTAACTAATCGGGAAATCGCCTACCGGCTCGGTATCAGCGACCGGACCGTGCAGTTCCACGTGAACTCGATCTTCAACAAGACCGGCGCACAATCGCGTACCGAAGCGGTCGCTTTGGCGTTGTCGCGGCGATGGTTAGAATTAGTGATGTGACACGTTGTAAACTCGTCTCCCTGTGGATTTTGACAGGGCATATCCCTGTGGTAATGGCGGATGTATTCATTGCCCATCCGTGCTATTCTGATAGCAAATCTGGAAGCAATCAGCAACCAGTTATCGGCAAATAGCAAAGGAGGTACAGATGAAAACACAAGAAGTTGTCACCGCGTTAGGGCCATTGGCTCCGTTGTATGTTGACCCGGAAGTGCTCGAGATTATGGTGGATGCACCGGACCTGGTGTACGTTGATCGTCAACGCAAATTGGAAGCGACCGATGTGCGCTTTGACTCCCCTGAAGCCCTTCGCGCTGTCATCGATAGGGTGCTGGCATTGGTCGGAATCGCGCTCAGTCCAGAGAATCCCACCGGCGAGATGCGCCTGCCCGATGACGCGCGGCTGGTCGCCGTCGTACCGCCAACCGCGCTGGACGGTCCGACACTGGTCATCCGCAAGCCATCCCCATACAAAATGACTTGGGAGCAACTCATCGAGTATGGCTCGGTCACAGCGGAAGCGCGGGATTTTCTCCGCAACGCCATCCGCACGGGAGTTAACACCCTGGTTGCCGGAGGGCCGTCCGCCGGGAAGGTTACTGTCGCCAATATGCTGGCCGAGATGATTCCCACCGATCAACGCCTCGTCGTTGTCGAGCAGAGGCACGAGATGCGCATTGACCATCCCCATCGCGTCTGGCTGGAAGCGGGCGGCCCGGCGAACCTCACACTGGCCGACCTGCTCAAGACCGCCTCGCAGATGCGTCCGGATTGGTTGATCGTTGGTGAGATGTTCGGCGCGGAAGCGATGCGCGCTCTGCAGGTGATGAGCCTCGGTTACAATGGAATCACGCTCATCCATGCGACCGGCCCCGAAGATGCGTTGTCGCGTCTGGAAACCTTCTGCCTGATGGCCAATCTCGGTCTGGGGTTGGCCGAAATCCGCCACCTGATTGCTTCGGCCATCCAACTCATCACGTACCAGGAGAGGCTCCCCGATGGCTCGCGTAAATTCATGCAGTTCGTGGAATTGGCCGGACTGGAAGGCGACCTGCATTACAAGCTCAAGCCGCTGTTCCGCTTCAACGCGGACAAGAAGGTTTTGGAGCATACCGGTGAGCATCCGGCGTGGGAGAAAAGGTAAAGCCTGACCATCGAAATTCTTGCCCAACGAGCAAAGAAATTGTAGCAAAGGTTTCTTTGATTCCGCCTCATCCGGCTCGGGCTACGAAAACCGGGATTCTCTACAGAATCCCGGTTTTTTTCAGGCACGGCATTCGGTGGTATACTTGTGGTGATAAACCACCATAAGGAGACCCCTATGGCGAATACTGGACCACTGAATATCGGCATCATCGGCGCGGGTGTAGCCGGCCTGAGCGCAGCCTATGACTTACTCAAGGCCGGTCATCGCATTACCGTCTACGAAGCACGCCCATACGCTGGCGGGTTGGCGGCAGGGTACAAGGACGAGGCCTGGGAGTGGCCTCTGGAACGTTTCTACCACCACATCTTCGCCGGGGACAAAGACATCATTGGTCTCGTTGATGAAATCGGTATTGCAGACCGGCTCTTTTTCCCCAGCCCGGTGACATCGATTTACAAAGACGGGCGCCTATATCCTATCAACAAGCCGATGTTTGGTCCGTGGCTGGTGAAGCTGCCACTCGGCACACAACTTGCCAATCTGGGCGATCTGGCGGCAACGGCGCTGCGCGTGCTGGCCTTTAGGCCGATATCCCTGCCGGCGCGCTTCCGCGTGGGGATGATGACGGCTTATATCCGCTACGGCTTGCGCTGGCAGTCGTTGGAACAGGTCACGGCGCACGAGTGGCTCTCCCGCGCCGTTGGTGCCAAGGCCTACGAGGCATTCTGGCAGCCCCTGCTCGAAGGTAAGTTCGGTGAGTATTACCAGCAGGTCAACATGGCGTGGTTCTGGGCGCGGATCGTCGCTCGCAGCCCCAAACTCGGCTACTTCGTCGGCGGGTTTCAAGGCTTCATCGATGTGTTGGCGGACAAAGTCCGCGCACTCGGCGGCGATGTCCGCTTGAATACGCACGTGCGTGGCATCCATCCCCAAGCAGACACGGGACAAATCCAGCTCGAACTGCGCGATGAGGCTCCCCTCCACGATCGTGTGCTGGCGACGTGCTCACCGCAGATGCTCAGGGAGCGCACCCCAGAATTGCCCGCGTCATACACCGCCGGGCTGGATCAGTTGAAGTCGATGGGGGCTGTGGTTATGGTGATGGCGCTCAAGCAGCCTGTCACCCGTGAGCATTACTGGATCAATATCCCCAAGCGTGAAGGTTTCCCCTTCCTGGCTTTCGTGGAACACACCAACTACATCGACAGGCAGCATTACGGCGGCGATCACCTCATCTACTGTGGTGACTACCTTTCGCCGGGCCATCCCTACTTCGGTATGGAACCGGAAGCGTTGCTAAAGATCTTTGTCCCTGCCATTCAGCGCCTTAACCCGGCCTTCGACCACTCGTGGATCCGCAAATACTGGAAGTTCAGTGAAATCTATGCGCAACCGGTGCCCTTTCTCAACCATTCGCAGAACATCCCGCCCATACAAACGCCTATCCCCAACCTGTATATGGCGAACATGAGCCAGGTATATCCATGGGATCGCGGTACCAACTACGCTGTGGAAATCGGCCGGCGCGCAGCGAAGATAGTAGAGAGCAAGGAGTAGGAAGTATGGAAGAACCACAAGTCGCGATCTTCATCGATTTTGAGAACGTGGCGATCTCGGCGGAGGACGTGTATGGCAAGTGCGATCTGGGGCTGATTATGGCCGTAGCAGAACGGTGGGGACGCATCGTCATCCGCCGCGCCTACTGCGACTGGACTGCCTTCGAGCAGTACCAGCAGGACCTCATCGAGCACGCCATCGAACTGACGCAGTTGTTTCGCTACAGTTCGCGCCACCGCAAGAACGCCGCCGACATCCAGATGGTGGTCGATGCGCTGGAGACCGCCTTCACTCACCCGGAGATCGAGACCTTCATCCTTGTGACGGGCGATAGCGACTTCAGTGCCGTCGCACGTAAGCTGCGCGCCTACGGCAAGGTGGTGGTAGGGGTGGGACTGCGCCAGTCCACCAGCGAGGTGCTGGTCAAGGCGTGCGATCATTTCGTGCTCTACGACACGCTCATTGAGGATACCCGCACCTCGGTCTACCGGTTGGAGAAAGCGCGCCAACTCTTGCTCGACGTGATGCGCTTGCTGCTGCCGCAGGTTGAAGGCAACGCCATCAACGGCAGCCAATTGAAGATGATGATGCTCAAGATGGATCCTACTTTCAGCGAGGGTGACCTGGGGTATCCGCAGTTCCGCAGCTTTGTGGAGGCGCAATCCGATCTGGTTAAAGTGGACGTGCGCGAGCAAATTCTCTGGGTATCGCTCAAACCGGCTGCGGCTCTCGCCGCCACCGAGGACGAAGTGATGCAGTATCGCGTCTGTCTCAGCACTGCCGGACTATCTTTATCGGATCCTCATACGCGCGCCGCCGTCCTGCTCGATTTGTACGCATTGCTCTCCGAATCGCCCGGTGTCTACACTTTCGATCAGGCCGTCATCCACCTGAAAGCGAAGTACGACACGGAGAACATTCTGCGTTCGCGCGAAGAGGTACAGGAAGTTGCCAAACTGATCAAATATGCCGATGTGCTCGCGGCGCAGCCTCAATCCTGGCAACTCGATGTACTTACCGTCAGAGCGGGCTTGCAAGCGCAGGATTTCGTCGACCGCAGCGAAAGTGCGTATCTGGTGGTGATGCTCCAGAATAACCTGGAACTGAAGCCCGATTTGCTGGCGCAATTGCTCTTTGGGACCCTGGATCAGCGCGCACGGGTGATGCGCCTGATCACTTTCTCTCGTCAGGCTTGGTCGGCGGCGCTCGAATCAGCCCGCAAAGCCCGGGTCCCGATCAGCGAGGGCGCGTGTTACCTCAACGATATTGAGCAACTGCTGCCTATCCTGCAGGCATTGGAGCAGGTGGAAATGACCGGTCCGCTGTCGCTCGAGCGGGCAGCGCAGTTGAATCAGGAGGGCCTGCAAATCCGCATGACGGATTTCGAAAAAGCTCGCGAGTACTTTATCCAGGCTGCGCGTATGGTGTGCGATTTGATGCGTGCTGGCAGCCAGGGCGCTGGGCGGATGGAACTGGAGTGGTACCTCGCCAGTTATTGTGCCGCGAGCGCAGGCCAGCATTATTTCCGTTCTGAGTACACCCAGGCAAAGGAATACTATCTGGCATTTTTCGCGCTGGCGAAAGAGACCGAACCGGTGTGGGAAAAGGTGCAGCGACTGGTGGAGCCACTGCTGTCATTCTATTTCATCATTGCCGCCGGAGCCTACGGCGAACTACTCGAATTCCGTCCGGGGCGCACTCATCCCGCGCGCATGGCTATTGCGCTCTACACCTATCCCAACGAGACCGTACGCGAACAATGGCTTACGCTTGCTCAGGAACTTTACGCCATCAACCCGGCGGTGCTGCGCGGCGTTGTCCACCGCCTGGAAATCCTCGCGCAAACGACGCAAGTGCCCGGCGCACGTGAAACCCGGCTGGCTTTGGAGAGCAAAGTGCTGAAGGAATGAAGATAACAGCAAAATATGTTCCTTTGAAATTATACGCAACTCTAACCAAAAGATATTGACAAACGCCTGAATGTGACCTATACTATAATTACCTGAAGCCCCAAGGAACAACGTTACCAACAGGGGAAGATAACCGAAAAACAAGCTAAAGTTGGTGAGCGGCAGACATCTTCGTCCAATTGGAGAAGAAAGAAACCGTAAGTCAATGAAAAGGTAGAAACAATACCCGGAAATTGACGAGCAGAAAGTTGAGAGAGACGTCAACTCACTGGGAACCAACGTAGGCAACTTCCATAGGTCATGGAAGTAAGTAAGTTATCCAAAACTGAAAAGTAACGAGGTTGGCAGCCAACCTAGTAACTTGGGGCTTCACCCTGTAAACAAAGCTGTCGTGCCTCAAATCTGTTCCCCACTAAGAGCCTGTAAAAGAATAAGTTCCCGCGCAGAGCGCCCCGGGGACGGGGCTTAGAGCGAAAAACGGGAAGTTATATTTTTACG
>JAFGSL010000232.1 GCA_016934645.1 Anaerolineae bacterium | reverse complement strand
TTGATGTGGAGGGTTATGTGGACGGCGAATTGAAAGGCGGCATCGAAATACAATTCGTGGGTGGAGCCGCCGCGGCAGGTGTTGATTTGTCGCCAGGCTATGCCCAGGAAGCACCAGCCGGTACCGTCGCCCACTACACACACATCCTCACCAACACCGGCACAACCACGGACATCATCGCCCTGGAAGCAGCTTCGTCGCAAGGATGGGACGTTATGGTTTCGGTCAACTTCCAGGGGCAAACCGTCATCCTGCCCGTGCAGATGGGCGCGATGATGACGGCTACCGTCAACGTGAGCGTCACTGTGCCCGCCGGTGTCATCAGCGGCACGGTGGATACCACCATCATCACCGCCACCGCGCAAAGCGATATATTCGCCTTCGATACGGCCACAGACGTCACAACTGTCATCAGCGAAGGGATGCAGTACGTTTACTTGCCTTTGGTTTTACGTGACTGGTAAGTAGCATAGGTTAGCGCCACCTTCCTGGAAGCCAAGGGCTTCCAGGAAGGTGTGCGATTACGGGTAACAAGGAATTGTCAATTGCCTTAAGGTAACTGGGCCAGATATGCAACTTCGGAGCGTTTTGCAAATTTCCTCAAGTGTGAAATAATCTACCGAACACTTCCTGACCTGCAAGGAGGATGGCCATGCCTATCCAGCGTCCTTCGCGGTTTGCCTGTTATTACGGCCTCAATTGTCTGGAACAGTTGGCGGAGTACGACCTCGTGATCGTCCAGGCCGAGAACTACACGGCCGCCGATCTGACGCCCTTGCAAGCGCGCGGGACGTCGCCGTTCGGCTACCTGTCGTTGAGCCAGGTCGCCGACACCGATTCGACAGCGCCCTGGGCCTTGCGCGAGGCGACGACAGGCGCGGTTGTGCGCAACTCGCTTTGGCAGACTGTGCTCGTGGATTGTCGGAGCGCTGCCTGGCAGCGTTTTATTATCGAGGAGCAAATCCCGTGGCTTCTACAACACGGCATTCACGGGTTGTTTCTCGATCACGTGGACGTCGATGCCCGGTTCGCCGAGACCTGGCCCGGTGTGGCGAACCTGCTGCGCCGTATCCGCTGGGAACACCCTGATCTGGCGCTGCTGGCAAATCGTGGGTTCTCGGTGTTGGACGTCGTCGCCGAGACGGTGGATGGCGTGGTCTTCGAGTCCTTCAGCACCTATTACGATGACGCGGGTTATGCCGCCTGGACAGGAGCCGATTTGCAGTGGACTGAGCAGGCCGCCGTCCGCTTGCAGGAGATATTGGGGAAGCGCCCCATTCTGACGCTCGACTATGCCCCGCCCGGCGACGCGACCCTACGACAGTACGCGGAGCGTCGCGCCCAGACCTACGGCTTCACGCCGTTCGTCACCGTCGGGCAGCTTGACTCATTGCCCTAACGCTGGATATGCGTTATACATCCCCGTCGAGGGTGTCTGTTAGCGTGCGGGAGTGGGTTCTGCCGCGTCGTTCAATCTTTGGATCAGGGGCAACAATGCTGCCGGGGTTTTGATCGTGTACTGTGGGACTTCTGAGGCGTCGGCGGGGATTTTGGACCGGCGCGGCGCCCAATCCAGCCACACGCTGATGAGGCCGAGCGCGTTCGCGCCCTTAACGTCGCGGGCAAGGTTGTTGCCCACCATCACCACGCGTCCGTAGTCCGCCCGGTGGATGCCGAGTTGATCCAATGCGTGGATGAAGATGCGTGGATCCGGTTTTTCGACGCCCACTTCCTCGGAAATAGCGAAGGCATCGAAGCAATCGTAAAGATCGTACTGGGTGAGGATGTTGGTGAAGGTCACTGCCGGCCCATCGGCGACCAGCGCGAGCGGGTAGCCCTGACGCTTCAGTTCGCGGATGACGTCCACTGCGCCTGGAATGAGGTTGGCGCGCAGTGTCACGCCACGGGCGTCTTTGATTTCGCTGCCTTCGTCGGCCAGCGTGTCGCCGCAATCGAAGCAGATGGCGAGAAGATGATGCGGGATTTCGATGGTCATCGTCCTAAGATTTGGCCAAAGCTCGCGCGATCACGTCAGCCAGCGCCTCCAGGCTTGGCGGTTTGAGGAGCCAATCCACTTTCAAGTACGTCCAGTCTTCCTTGAGCGGGTGGCCTGTGAGCAGGATGACGGGTATGGTAAAACCGCGCTGTTGCATGGCTTCGATCAACCCGAGGCCCCCCATCCCCGGCATGACCACATCGCTGAGGACCAGCGCGATTTCCTCTGGGTGTTCTTCCAGCATCATCAACGCTTGCTGGCCATTTTCGGCGACCTGGACCCGGTAGTCGAGTGCCATCAAGCTATCCGCCAGGGCTTGACGAGTCGGGGGGCTGTCCTCGACGACAAGGATGGTCTGGCCTTGCCCGGACGTAAGTTCGACAATCCCGGCGTTGGGTTGCGCTGCTGGTGTGGTTGTCATCGCCGGCACATGGATGATGAAGGTTGTGCCCACGCCCGCCTCGGTTTCAACGCGAATCTGCCCATCGTGCATCCCTACGATGCCGTAGACCTGCGCCAGGCCCAGTCCTGTGCCTGTGCCGGGTTCCTTCGTCGTAAAAAATGGATCAAAGATGTGGGGTAACACGTCGGCGGGGATGCCTGTGCCGGTGTCGCTAACCGTAAGTTTGACCCATTCTCCGGCGTTTATGCCACTGATTGGATCGGCGTCCGCCTCCGCAATGTGCAGGTGCGTCAACGCAAAGTGCAGCGTGCCGCCGTTGGGCATGGCGTCCCGCGCGTTGACGGCGAGGTTCATCAGCACCTGTTGCATCGCTGTCGGTGAACCATTGAACACGTAGTTGGCATCGGAAGAAGGATCGTAGTCCAATGTGATGGTGATATTTTCCGGCAGGATGCGCTCCAGGAGTTTGACCTCTTCTTTCAAAAGCGGCAACAGGTCAAACGGTCGCCGTTCCAGGATCGCGCGGCGGCTGAAATCGAGGATTTGTTGGATCAACTGGGTGGCGTGTAACGCCTGCTGGTAGATGGTGATGAGGCGTTGCTGGACCTTGGTCGGCACGTCCTCCGCCCGCATCGACATCTGTGCATAGAGCACCACTGTCGCCATGATGTTGTTGAAGTCGTGGGCGATGCCGGCGGCGAGTTGACCCACGGCCGCCAATCGTTCCTGCTGCTGGCTGCGTTGTTCGATCAGCTTCTGTTGGGTCACATCGCGGATGACGAGCACCCATCCTTCACCCTTCTCGCCGCTTTTGATGGGGCGTGCAAGCGCCTGAAGGCTGCGCGTTCCCAGCTCCAACTCGTGCCACAGCCCGTGCGGCAGCGGGGTCAACAGTGTCTCCAGCGGACGATCTGCCAGATGCGTGAGCACACCGCCGGCATCGATGTTGGCCAGGGTGCGTAGGTCACCTTGTCCCAGGCGGTTTGCCGAGAGCACGCGGCCTTCCTCGTCGAGCAACAAGACGCCTTCCGGGACGGTGTCCATCACCTGTTGCACCTGGCGCGCCTGCTCCTGCACACGGACGAGCAGCCGTTCGCGTTCCTGTTCGGCTTTGCGTCGTTCTTCCAGCCGCCGCCGGGCCAGCGCCAACGCGTTGTGCAGGTTGGTCAGGGCAATGTCGGAGGTGATGACGAGCAGGAACAGGCTGAAGCTAAAGTTGATCCATCCGGATAACGGCGGCACAGGGAATAGCCTTGGCAGTGGATGCCCCCACACTTCACTGAGCGCCATTGCCAGACCTGCCAGGCTGCTGATCACAGCCATGACGATCGATGCTCGTGACCCTAGAAGCAGCCCGCCGATCATCGTCAAGGCGAGATAGTACACGGCATCGATACTGGTCATGCCCCCAGCAACCGTTACCATCCCGGTGATAACGAGCCATAGCCCTGCCAGGATGATGATGCTGGCGCTGTGCATATGTCCCCGGTACATCAACACCCGCGAGATCGTCAGCACAGTTGCCAGCCCCGCGACTACCACGAGACTGCGCAGTTTCTCAGGAAAAATAAACACCGACGCGAGCGCGGCCAATATCGTGACCGTGATTAGGGCCAATTGCAGCGCGTTGAGCACGCGCGCCGTGCGGCTTTTCTCCTCGTCGTGCTCAAAAACCGGGGCTTTGAGATAGCGACCAAATCGCGACAACATCACAGTTTCCTTTCACGCGCGCTATGCTTACGCGAATTCGGCTTGCACTTCGCGGGCGATGGTGAGCCAACGGTCGAACCGTTCCGGGTGATGCGCGCAGGTGTGGGTATCCTTCAAGATCATCTCCATCACACAGCCGTGCTCCTGTGTGATCGCGACGGCATGGCGGATGTACGCGCGGATGCGCTCTTCGTCAAAGTGCCCGACCAGGTGTGCAGGATTGGGCTTCCACGAGAAAATATAGTTGCCCTTGAGTTGTGGTGCGCACTTGTCCACATCCGCGAACGGCGAAATGGAAATACGCCGGATGTGCGGGATGGTGAAGACGTCGCTCATCTTGCGCGTGAGGTCTTCACAGCAACCGTAGCCGGTTAACCCAAAGGATTCGAGCAACTGCTTC
>JAFGSL010000231.1 GCA_016934645.1 Anaerolineae bacterium | reverse complement strand
GGGCAGCCAGAATGTCGCCGATTACCCGCCCGTCGAGAATCGCTGGGAGGGCGTGAGCCGCAAAACGCACGCGCCGCTCATCGGCGGCGACGATCTGACGCACATCGCCGTCGTCGGGCGGGGCACTGTCGATGGGCGCGGCGCGTTCTGGTGGAAACTGCACCGTGACCGCACGCTCGATTACCCGCGCCCGCGCCTCATCTCCTTCAGCCGCTGCACGAACGTCGTCATCGAGGGCATCACCTGCAACAATTCGCCCAGTTGGACCATCCACCCCTACGCCTGCAACAACGTCACCGTGGATAAGGTGAGCATCGCCAATCCGGCAAACTCCCCCAACACCGACGGCGTCAACCCCGAATCGTGCTCCAACGTCCACATCAGCAATTGCCACATCGACGTGGGTGACGACTGCGTCACGATCAAGTCCGGGACGGAGGAAGAAGGACGCGACAAGCTCCTGCCGTGCGAGAACATCACCATCACCAACTGCACGATGGTCCACGGGCACGGTGGCGTCGTCATCGGCAGCGAGATGAGCGGCGATGTGCGCAACGTCACCATCGCCAACTGCGTCTTCGAGGGAACCGACCGGGGCATTCGTCTCAAGTCGCGGCGTGAGCGCGGCGGCATAGTAGAGGATATCCGCGTGACGAACGTCGTGATGACGGACGTGATGTGCCCGTTCATCATGAACCTCTACTACGGCTGCGGCGCGTGGGGCACGGACAAGATCGCAGATCGCTCGCCCTGGCCGGTGAACGAGGGGACGCCGCGTTTTCGCCGCGTGCACTTCAGCAACATCACCGCCCGCGACGTGCGCTACGCGGCAGCATTCCTCTATGGCCTGCCGGAGATGCCCGTGGAAGACATCGCCTTCAGCAACGTGGACATCTCGATGGCGATGGACGCCGAACCCGGCGTTCCGGCAATGGCACCCAACCTCGAACCGATGCGGCGCGCCGGATTCTGGGCGGCCAACGTGCGCGGCCTGCGCTTCCACAACGTGACGGTCACCGATCAACTCGGCCCGGCGCTGATGTTGGCCGACGCGGCAGATGTAGAAATCAATGGTTTCACCACGCCTACGCCATCAGCGGACGCGCCGGTCATTCAGATGCAGGACGTCGACGGGGCCTTCGTCCACGGATGCAAGGCCGCGGAGGGAACGGGCATTTTTCTGCATGTCGAGGGTGCGCGGACACAGGATATCGTGCTTAACGGCAATCATTTGAAGCGAGCCGTGCAGGCGGTGCGTCTAGGGGAAAATGTGAGAGCTTCGACGATAAAGGAAGCGTAAAGAGAATTTCTTACCACGAAGCCACGAAGACACAAAGAAAAACCCAAGAAAACTTGGTGACTTCGTGGCTTGGTGGCTAATCTCAGAAAGGTTAGCGGTCTAAATCCTTCCGTAGCCCAAAGACCGTCGTTTGGTCGGGCATCAACGTGGGACCGCTGATGATGCAGTAGCCGCGCTTATGCCAGAACTGTATGGCCTGTGGGTTGTTCACCTGGACGCCCGACAGAATCGTTGTCACCAGTGGGTCTTTCCCAATCTCAGCCTCGATCGCTTCGACGACGGTCTTCCCCACTCCCTGCTGTCGGAAAGGCACGGCGATCATCAACAGAGAAAGATGAGCCAAACGCGAGTCGCCTTCGAAGTTGCGCGGGACGTAATCGACCACCCCAATCATTTTAGCGTTCGCCGCGTCGTAAATTCCACAGAAGATGCCGCTCTCGTGCCGTGAAATCTCAAGGTCTTGCAGCACCATCTCCATAGACGCGGTCGGCACCGGCCCCAACGCCAGAAAATCCTCGCACTGCCGGTACACGTCAAGGATGGCGTCCAGCTCATCAGGGGTAATCGGGCGGATGTAAAAGCGATCGTCGCGCGTTGCAATGGTCATTTCTTGACTTCAAACGTCGTTAACGACTCAATGCTGGTCCAACCGTAAGCCACTTCCTGGACGGAAACGCCGAAATCTTCATTGCCACCCCAATCCTTCTCACCGAGTAATTGGCCGCCCAATCGCTCATACAGGCCCCGCGACGGGTTCTGCGCCAACGTCCACAGCATCAACGAGGTGCACCCTGCCTGCTTCAGATGGGCAGCAACGGCTGCGATGAGACGTCGTCCAATCCCCTGACGCTGGTAAGTCTTACGCACGTGCAGCGCCACCAACTCGCTTTGATACGGCGGGAATTCATTGGGATCGGGCCGGCCGAGCGCGTAGCCCACAATCTCACTGGCGTCCGTCTCGGCCACGTAGAGCACGTCTGTCATTTCGGCGGAGAGCAGATCGCGCCAGTCCTGCGTTTGCTCTTCGTAGGTGAAATGTTCCAGGTACGACTGAGGGAAAATGCCCGCATAAGCCGTGCGGTAACTGTCGACCTGCACATGGGCAATCCCCGCGCTGTCTTCGAACTTGGCCTGGCGTATGTTCATAACACCCCCTTAAAAGCGGCTTTAGCCGCCAAATTCTGCGCAGGCTCAGGGAACATCATGATTTCCGGATAGGTCCTAAGTATAAACAGGGTCGCGAAAAGGACAAGGGTAAATTGGACACTATCAATAGGCTAATAGTTTTGATACAAATTTCACTGCACTGCCCCAGAATCTGTGGTATTATGATGAAACGAAACCGCAGAAAAGGAGAATATAATGCGAAAGCAGTTACAAGAACACATAACTCGCCTCAGGGACGCGGGCGCGCTCTACGTGGACGCGCGCTGGTATCCCGTTGAGGAATCCAATGATATGTTGATGTGGAACGGCAACCTGAAAGACGCTGCCGCCACGCGCGAGAGCGGCGTGGGCGTACGTGTGTTGTACAAAGGCGCGTGGGGTTTTTCGGCGGCTTCGGATCTGAGTAACCTCGGCGCGCTGTTCGACAAAGCCTTCGACAACGCCCGCGTCGCCGCTGAACGGGTAACCTTCCCCGTCCGCCTGGCGGAAAAGGATGCTATCCAGGCAACCTTCACCAGCCCCAACCAGATCAATCCATTTACCGTGCCACTGGCCGATAAACTGGCGTTCCTGCAAGCGATGGATGAGAAACTAAATCAGCCGGGCGTCTTCCAGCGCATTTGTTCATTGACGTTCATTCGCAAGCAGATTGTCTTCCTGGATTCAGAAGGCAGCGAGATCGAAAAGACCATCGTCGAAGTCTTTCCTTCCATAGAAGTGGCAGGGCTGGACGCGCAAGGTGAGATGCACTCACGCAAGTACAACCCACCGCGCCTGGGAGACACACGCGGATGGGAGACGCTCGACATGGAAGTGTTCAGTGCGAACGCCGAACGCATCGTACGCGAGATGAACGAGGTGCTGGCGGCAGACAATTGCCCCAAGGATGTGCGCTCGGTCATTCTGCTGCCTGGCATCATGTTCTTGCAGACGCATGAAACCATCGGGCACGCCCTCGAGCTGGATCGCATCCTCGGCTACGAGCTGGCCTTCGCCGGTGGTTCGTTCGTCCGGCTCGGTGACTTCGGGACGCTGCGCTACGGCTCGGACAAACTGACGGTCCGCGCGGACGCGACGGTCCCCAACAGCCCCGGCAGCTTCGGCTACGACGACGACGGTATCCCCGCCCAGAACAATCTACTGATCGACAAAGGCTTGCTCGTGGGCGCGATCACCGGCCGGCAAATGGTCGAGGAAGCCAACGCGCGCGCCAACAAGGTCATTTTCG
Organism: Anaerolineae bacterium; assembly: GCA_016934645.1. The sequence goes on along the minus strand of JAFGSL010000231.1, from coordinate 619 downwards.
ACGGCAGCAGCGGTGCGAACCGCGCCACATCGTTCTATCGCGTGCCCATCGAGCGCATGACCAACATCAACGTCGATCCTGGCGATGACGGCACATTGGACGACATCGTCAGCAAGACCGAGCGGGGCATCATCCTGGACGGCGACAAGAGCTGGTCCATCGGCTCGAACCGCGAGCAGTTTCACTTCGCGACCGAGATCGGCTGGTTGGTGGAGGATGGGCAAGTCACGCGCGTGGTCAAGAACGCGACCTACCAGGGCGAGACGATACCATTCTACAATTCGTTGTCGGCGGTGGGCGATGCGTCCACCTGGGAAGTGTGCTACGTCCCGAACTGCGGCAAGGGCCAACCCAACCAGGTCATGCAACTAGGCCATGGCGTTCCGGTCTGCCGCTTTGATCGCGTGAGAATAGGAGAGTAGCCGTGAAAGAACAAATTCTGCAAACCCTGCAAGACTTGCGCGCGTACGCGCTGGCGAAAGGCGTCGAAGCCACGTTCTTCTATCACGAAGAGGACAGTTACCTGATGCGGTTTGCCAACTCGGCCATTTCGTTGAACACCAACGAGCACCTCATCCGCCTGGAGATTACCGCCCACAAGGACCGGCAGCGCGCCAGC
>JAFGSL010000230.1 GCA_016934645.1 Anaerolineae bacterium | reverse complement strand
GCTCATCTTGTTAAGGTTCTTTGCTGCCGGAGCGTGCTCCGGTTAGTATTGGTTGTCTATCTGTTAGCACAAGTCTCTACAGCAGCAGCAATTTAGCGGAAAGTAGAGGGCTTATTATCGGGCGAAAATTGACACCCTTGACACAAAAAACGCCCCACAGTGCGCGAACACTTGGGGCATCCTTTGGGCCGTAGCCCAAAGGCACTTCCGGCGACATGAACGTCGTAGTGGGCATAAGCATACCCCCCGCCCCCACGCGTCAAACGCCGACGCTGGGAGCGGCGCATTTAGGCGGAAATCAACAGCATAAGCTTATGCGGAAGATTTTCCGTATAGTTTTATTGTTGGGTCGCCCGAAACTACTAAAGCGCAGACGTATCTATGAACGATATTCCAGAGCACATCCAAATCAAATTACAGAACTCCAAGGAATACGTTCCGAGGATTATGAGCCTCTGTCTGAAAGAAGTGTCATACCCAAGAGTTAGGCAGCGCAAAGGAATCGGCGTGTGCTTGGGGGAAATGACCCAAGCCTTGAGATCTGCCTTGAACAATGCAATATGGGATTTTGCTGAAAGGAATCTCAAGCTCACACTCGACGGAACTGAATACGAGAAAATTCAATACAGCCACGACTTCCCCATCGAGAGGGACAAAGAAAGCTTTGAGGAATCACGAACGAGGATTCTGAGACATATCGCGGACAGTTTCCCAAGAGTATACCAATTCCTTGAAACGGCACAGCCATATCACGTTAACAACCAGTACCTCTGGTCTCTCAAGATAATAAGCAACAGCACTACACACACCATTCCTATTGAAGCTCAGACAGTTCAGGGCAATGACGTTGCCTTTGTAAACGGCAAGCCCCGCATCGTGAGTAATCAGGTGATAATGTCTACCTACGACAGTTCATACCGGAGGGTATATCCATCAATTCCATGTTATGTCGAAGAACTAAAAATGTTCGTCTCAAAAAAGAGGAAATGGGTTCTGTTCTTTATCAATCTTGGGAAAGAGCCTAAGCCAAATCTCATGCCCTTTGTCGAGACTGCGAATCTTGAGGTGGACAAACTAATCTCTGAGTTCTATACTCTTTGGTAGCTGTAGCTAAATTCACTTTCCTAAAAAGGGCCCCCACCCAACACCCGCTGACCTGACCCGCCCCTTCAGCACTCATTGTGTCGCGGCTTTTGCTTTTGTTGGCAGGCTTGTTCAGTAAGGCGGTTCCGCAAACCCGGCGCAGTTTACGTAGTCGTGATTTCCATACCGTGCTGCCGTCCGCCGGTCCTACGCGCCGGCATAGTTTGCCGGACTGTCACGATCCACGCGCAGAATACTGGTCGGTGGGCATTTGATCTTCCAGAACGGTTCATTAAAGGTATTGTCACTTGTCTCGGTCCTTGTTACCGAGGTGGATCATGATCGTCATCGCAGGATTGACCGCTTGCACTATGCCGGCCCCCGGCACGCCGCCGGTCAGCGGAGGGGCCACGCGCACGCAGGGGGCTGCACTCGAAGGTGGTGCGCCGCACCCGCAGCGCAGCTTAAGCAAGGCGTTGGGCGGCGCACCAGTCGTCACAAACCATAAGACGCGGATATGGCGATCCACTTCAAGCAAAAGACGGAAGCGTAACGAGAATGATAAAGCCCTGAGCACAGCATACCACTTGGCGGAATAAAGCAAAGATTGTTTTCTGCCAGGAGCGAGAGAGTCATTGAAGAATCCGAAAAACATAGTAAAATACATAAAATACGTATTTTACATCAGGAGGATAGTATGACGCTCATTCAAAGGGTCAGTCGAACGGATTTGGCCCGCAATACCCGGCGCGTGCTCCGCGACGTACAACGAGGACGTACCGCATTAATCGAGAGCCACGGAGAACCAGAAGCTGCATTGGTCGACATCGTCGATTATCGTATTCTGCGGGCTGTGATGCGGTATTACGCCGAACCGCCGGACAGTGAGCCGGCAGCCGGATTGTCGGAAGCTGCCGTACAGGTGCTGGACGACCTCAATGCGCGTTACGCTCTGGTCTTCGCACACTATTTAAGCGGGAGCATCAGTCTGGCGCGAGCTGCGGAGTTGCTGGACGTACCCTGGTTAGAGCTGCGCGCGCGCTGTCTACGGCTCGATGTGCCCTTGCGCACGGCCCCTCAAGATGCGGCTGAAGCTGCTAGGGATGTTGCCGCAATTGAATCGTGGTAGCCCAATATGTCCAGACCTGTCCTTTTGGATAACACCGTGCTTTCTAATCTGGCTCAGGTCGGGCGCGTGGAGCTGGTTTTCCACTTGTGGGCAGAGCAAGTCATCACGACCCAAGAGGTACTGTGTGAATATGAGGTCGCTGCACAAATGGGCAAACTTCCGCTCCAGGCATGGAACAACCTGCCCGCAGTAGCGATGACGCCACAGGAAATGGACATTGCCGCAACATTCTCATCACGTTTGGGACGCGGCGAGCGTAGCTGCCTGGCTGTGGCTGTGGCACAGCATGGTCTACTCGTCAGTGATGATGCCGATACTCGACACGCAGCACAACGGCTAAGAATTCCGGTTTCTGGAACTTTAGGCATCCTCGTTCTGGCTGTACGTCGTCAGTTATTGACCCTGGACCAAGCAAACGCTCTACTCGCCGACATGATTGTTGCCGGTTATCGTTCTCCGTTGGAAAGACTAGATACACTCATATGACTTCACACTTATTACGACAAATAGCGAGGGAGATAAGTGAAGACTGAACGCACTATTGGAGAAGAAATTCTCGAAGGTATTCGAGAGATCAAAGCGCATAAGGCTGGCACAAAAACCTTGCGTACCTATACGTTGCAAGAGCCTTCTGCGCCACAAGTGATCCGCGCGAAATTGCAACTATCGCAAGCGGCTTTCGCGGGGCTAATGGGTGTCAGTGTACGCACGGTGCAAGATTGGGAACAGGACCGGCGCAAGCCTGGCGGACCGGCTCTGGCCTTGTTGCGGATTGCAGAACAAAGACCGGATGTGTTTACACAGATCACGTAGCGCGTAACACTTGATACGACGGCAAAGGCGTTTTCCCGTGTCTCGCTCTTCATTACCGAGGTGGATTATGATCGTCATCGCAGGATTGACCGCTTGCAGGCGTGCGGCAGAGCCTGTCGCAGTTCATAGACCAGGTGACGCAGGTTGGTGCGCGCCTGCGACTCGGACGAATCGGGCCAAAATTGGAAGGCGAGATGGTAGCGCAGTTGTGGCGCGTCCCGGTGCAGGATAAGGTAAGACAGCAGAGCTGGAGGTGCGCCGTATTGACATCCCTCACCGGCTGATCACCGTAGACGAGACTGAATTCACCCAGAAGGCGGATACGCAAAACGTCCACCACGCTCACCCCTTAACATACAAAGTGTCACCTTGTTTATTTCACAACTCGCCCGCAGAGTGCCAGGGCGTAGAGGGCCTCCAAAGTCGCGTGAACATCCTGGTTTGGACCATCCTCGCTCGACCAGCGTCCATCTTCGTGTTGGCTTTGCTCCAATAACGAGACGGCTTTGCTCACCAGTGGATGATCTGTTGAAACCCCTGCCAAATACACGGAAATGATCAGCCACGACAAATTGCTCGTGGCGAGGGTGTTAGTGTTTTCGCTGAGATGCTTGAAGACAAGCTCAGACAGCTCGTGCCGGCCCAACTTGTACCACAAACCCGCCGCCAGCCATTGTGTATGTAAAAAACCTGGCAGGTGTCCATCCTGGTCAAGGTACAACCGTAGATAGTCGGCCGCTTCCACTGCCCGATGATCCGGACTGCGCCAAATCGCCAGCCACAGTCCACAGTTAGCGGTCAGATAAAGTCTGGCAGACAGGTCGCCGGGTTTGGCCCATGGCGGCGCAGAATCGGCAAAGCTTTCGTCTTCTTCCCAGCTTCCGTCAGAAAACTGTCGGTGCGCCAGAAAGTGAACTGCACGAGTCAAGGCAGTTTCATGTTCAGAGATGCCGAGTTGCTCGGCTTGAGCCAGTCGGAAACAAGTCGCATCAAGGGAGCTGTAACCATTCGCCCAGAACGGAGGCCAACCGCCATCTGGTCGCTGACCCGCAACCAGCTTTGCAACGACCTTCTGGGAAGGGTGCTCATAGAACAGGATGTACCTGAGCCGAGCCTGTTCGACCTCGTTGCCTCGGCTTTGGACAAACGCGATGGCTCTCTCGAAGTTCATTCCTTTGCGTATCCGATCGGATGATTCAGGAACACATAGTGCGTATCTGGCAAGTGAAGCAGCTCCTTGATTTTTGCTTTGTCCATCGACGCTCGCGGTCTGGGTTTCAGTCCGGTCGCTGCACAGAACAACGAGATGTTTTACGAGACGATCCCTGCATCAATCGCTCCCCATTCATAGCGCAACTCCTGTGGCCCAAACCGAAAACGTGCGGAGTCGGATATCAGATGATTTGCAAGGGAGGATTCGACGGGGCTGGTCGCGTCGGGAGTGAAGAGGTTCCGCCATCGGCGTTCTTGGGCGGTGGTGGAGGTGTCATCATCAATTCTGATCGGTAATCGCCGTCCAGAACCGGGATTAACGCGTGTTGAGCAACATCATAGAGATAGATGCCGTCCTTCATGGAAAGATACAGATCGATGTCATGGGCGTTTTACGCGGTTGATGCCATTGGCCACCCATAACATGTCAGAAAGGTCTTGCAGGTTCAGATCATCCTCGAACCACTTCTGGGCGGAAGATCTCAACTCCAGAGCCTCCATAAACAAAAGTCCACGTTTTTTGTTGGGTTCGTTTAAAACTATCATCTCTGGTCCCTCCATCTGTCCGTCTGGATAAAAGGATCCACTCACTAGCAGTCACATCGTCGTCAATCGGATTGTCGTTGAACAGTCAAGCACATATTATTGGAAGAATATGTAGTCGCGCTCTCCATAACGCGTTTCCAGGTACCTATTCTAAGAAAGCTCTTGACAGCGCTCTTTTTTGGATATTATTTAGGTATCTAAATATTAGACATCTAAACAAAAGGAGAAATCAATGCATCAACAAACCGAATCGAATATCATTAACTTGCTGGGACAAATTTGTAGGCTCGAACACGCCAGATCCCACGAATTGCTGGAAGAATTAGGGTTATATCGCGGGCAACACCGCATATTGTGTGCTCTATGGGAGCAAGATGGACTGACGCATACGGAATTATCCGAATATTCGCACGTCAGACCGGCGACTATTTCAACGACGATTCAGCGTATGGAGGCCGTAGGGCTTGTGGCACGCAAGCACGATGCCGAGGACCAGCGCGTCTCGCGCGTCTATCTCACTAAGACCGGGCGTGCTCTGCAACAAGATGTGGAACAGGTGTGGCACAAAATCGAGGGGGAGGTCTTTGTCGATGTTACGCCGGAAGAACGGATGCTATTGCGCCGGATCTTCATCCAAATGCGGGAAAACCTTATGCGCGTCACACAACAGAAGCCGTACCCTAGGTCACATTGATCAAAAAGGCGCTTTTTTTACTAATTTAGTTAGATATCAAAGTATATGGAGGTATGCAAATATGAACTGGAATCCAAACTATATTCACACCAAGGAGGCAAAATATGGGATTTAGAGCTATGCGTCCTTATATTCAGTACGATAAAGAGCAGGATAGGCCAAAGATTAGCTGGTCGCTACTGAAACGGGTCTTAGCGTATGCCCGGCCCTATGCGAGCAAAGCCTCATCCTTAGTCGCCCTCATCATCATTTCGGCGCTACTGAGCCTGATCTCTCCCTTGCTCTTCCGCGACTTGATCGATAACGCGTTGCCCAACGCGGACGCGACGCGGTTGAACTGGCTAGCCTTGGGGCTCTTCGCACTACCCGCTGTGACGGGTTTGATCAACGTTGCGCAAAGTTATCTGACCTCGTCAGTAGGGGAAGGCATTATCAGCGATCTGCGGCAAGCGTTGTATACGCATATGCAACGGATGAGCATGCGCTTCTTCACCAACACCAAAACTGGCGAGATGATGTCGCGCCTGAATAACGACGTGAATGGTGCCCAACAGGCAGTCACAGGCACACTCATCAATTTGATTTCCAACATTATCGCGTTGGTGAGCACACTGGCGATGATGATCTCAATGGATTGGCGTTTAACGCTGGTGGGGGTGATGATCCTGCCGCTGCTACTCCTGCCCTCACGTCGCATCGGCGACATCCTGCGCAAGATCACCCGCGAACAGATGCAACTAAACGCGGAGATGAACACCCTGATGAATGAAACGCTCAACGTTAGCGGGGCGCTGCTCGTCAAAATTTTCGGACGGAAACAAGACGAAATTGACCGTTTTGCGGTCAAAGCGGTGGAGGTTCGTGATAAAAGCATCCGGCGCTCGCTGGTGGGCCGTTCCTTCGGCCTGGGACTAAGCCTAGTTGGCGCTATCGGAACTGCGATGGTCTACTGGATGGGTGGTCACCTGGTGCTGCGAGGAACATTCACCATCGGTACCATCGTTGCCTTCAGTACCTACCTGACGCGCCTGTATGGCCCGCTGACGGCATTGACGAACGCCCGGATCGAGTTTGCCACCAGCCTGGTGAGCTTCGAGCGCGTTTTTGAGGTACTGGATATGCCGGTCGAGGTGGACGATGCTCCTGATGCAGTGGCTCTGGAACACTGCACCGGGCACGTGCAATTCAAGAACGTTGCCTTCAGCTATGAGACCGACTATGACCGTCACATCGCCTTGAACGATGTGGTACGCTTTGGACGTGGGGGTGGCAATCTCATCGTCACGAAAAGCGGCGAGCAAGCTGGCACCTACCGCAGTGCATCCAAGGATGCAGACACATCAGGAGACGCGGACGCATCTCTGGATGCGGACGCATCCAAAGATGTGGATACTTCCAAGGATACGGGCGCATCAAATGGATCTTCGAAGAAGCGGCAGATACTGGAAAGCATTGACTTCGAGATGCAGCCCGGCAAGCTGACGGCGTTAGTGGGACCTAGTGGGGCTGGCAAGACCACCATCACTTATCTGGTGCCGCGCCTGTACGACCCCACCGAGGGCGCTGTATCGCTGGATGGCCACGACCTGCGTGCCCTAAAACTGGCGTCGCTGCCGACGCACATCGGTATGGTGACACAGGAGACCTACTTGTTCCACGATACCATTCGCACAAACCTGCTCTACGCCAAACCCACGGCGACACAGAAAGAACTGGAAATGGCCTGCCGCACGGCCAATATCCACGACTTTATCGCGGGACTGCCGGAAGGCTACAACACCGTCGTCGGGGAACGCGGATATCGCCTCTCCGGCGGGGAAAAGCAGCGGATCGCCATCGCGCGCGTCGTCCTCAAAAACCCACAAGTACTGATCCTCGACGAGGCCACCAGCAGCCTGGATTCCGAGAACGAAGCGCTGATCCAACACGCTCTGGAGCGCGTGATGAAAGGGCGCACCAGCCTTGTCATCGCGCACCGCTTGAGTACCATCCTGGCAGCGGATCAAATCCTGGTGATCGATCAGGGGCAATTGGTACAACGCGGAACGCACACAGAGTTGTTGGCGCAAGGCGGGCTATACAAAGACCTGTACGAAAAGCAGTTTTCTGCTGTGAAGAACGGCAACAGATGAGGAGAAACTGTGGGTTGATTTCTTCGCCAATCCTGAGTTGAGCAATGTCAGAGTCAAGCTCTGCTGGATCGGCGCGGGGTATCAATATGTAGTCCGCACTCAGTCTTGCCCTTACCAGCCCAGCGTCCGGCGCGCGCATCTCCGGACGCGTCCATATTGAAGACCGGGACGGTACAGGGCGCACAGCCAATGCTTAGGTACCCCAGCGCCGTCAGTGGATGCTCAGGCAGTGCGTAGTATTGGCGGTAGGCTTCGATGTCGGCGGCGCTCCAATGCAACAAGGGGTGGAGCTTGATCACGCCCGAGATCAGCGGTTCGAGGTAGCGAAATTCCGACCGGTGGGCAGTTTGATCCTTTCGCACGCCCGCGACCCATGCCACCATACCATCAAGCGCGCGCTGCATTGGTTCAACCTTGTTGTGATAACAGCAAAAATCCGGATCGCGTTTTTGGATATCCTCTCCGTAGGCGCGCAGAAACACTTCGCGCGAGATCTCAGGGCGTGCAACCATCAGGTTCAAGCCCATCTGCGCGACGATTTCGTCACGAAAAGCCAGCGTCTCCGGAAAATGAAATCCCGTATCGAGAAAAACCACGGGCATCTCGGGACAGGCACGGGAGATCATGTGCAGCAAAGGCAAACTCTGTGTCTGGAAGGAGGAGCTCGCAGCGATGCGATGGCGAAAAGTCCTCCAGGCCCAACGCAAAGTCTCCATTGCGGCTTCCGGCTCGCCGGGGATGTGCAATGTGCAGGAATCAAGTTTCGTTATGGTCCGCTCCTTATGAAAGTGCCTCAAAGTGGAAACTGTAGAAAACCTTACAAACTCAGTATATCATCCTCCTGCCAGCATGCAATATTGGCCAAGCATCGGGAAAATATGGCCATGTTGTGCTGACTGACCTACTGTTCCTTCACATATCCAACACCCGCGCCCGGTACTGCAACGCCTCTGCCAGGTCATGCGTCTGGATCCCCTCCGTCCCTTCCAAATCCGGAGGCGAAGATTCGCCCATCGTGCGCGAGACCTTCAGGATCCGGTGGTACGCCCGGCGCGCTCAGGTGCATCTGGCGCATCGCGGCGCGCATCAAGGCCGAAGCCTCATCGCGTAAGGTACAGAACTCGCGAATCTGCGCCGGCCCCATGTCCGCGTTGCAGACTAGGCTAGTGCCCGCGAGACGCCGCGGGTGGCGTTTCCGGGCCGCGCCGATGCAGCCGCAATTTGCGGGCACGGATCGCGTCCGAAGGCTCGCCGCGGGTGGCGTTCACCAGCTTGTCGTAGGCCACGCGGGGGACTTCCATGTGGATGTCGATGCGATCCAGCAGCGGCCCTGAGATGCGTTTGCGATAGCGTTGGATCATGCCTGTCGCACAAGTGCATGGGCGCTCCGAATCGCCGTAGTAGCCGCATGGGCAAGGATTCATCGCGGCGATCATCATAAAGCTGGCAGGGAACGTCAGACTGCCGTACGCCCGGCTGATGGTGACGGTTTTATCCTCCATCGGCTGACGCAACACCTCCAGCACGCGGCTGTTGAACTCCGGCAGCTCGTCGAGGAAGAGCACGCCGCGGTGCGCCAGGCTGATCTCGCCGGGCCGCAGCCAGTTGCCCCCCCCCAACAAGCCCGGCATTGCTGTACGTGTGAACACAAAATCACCCTCGGTACGATCATCACCTTGCATCAGAATGCGCATGCTTGAAACAGGATAACAACCGCTTGCGCCAGCCCTGCACCACCAGCAACAGCGTGAGCGCCAACCAGATGTTGGGCATCGAAGCGATGCCTGAATTCGGGTCGAAGTAGCGCCCGCCCCGGTAGATCAGTCCCGTCGACCAGTCGTACACCCCGCTGCAGATGAGGTGACTCATCGGGCCGTTCGGCCCTTCCACCACCGTCCCGTCGGGATCGAACAGCCACGCGCTGACGATTGCGCCGTCCGCGTCTGCGCCCTGGCGGACGTAGCCACCGGCAGCGAAGCTCCCGGCTGCGTCGTGCAGGTAGTACAGCCACCCTTCGGCTCCGCTCAGGGCAAGCTCATCGTCACGCTGCTCACCAACCGGAAGGCTGCTTCCGGCGCAGTCTCGCCCATAACGGTAACTCACGGTCTCAGTCGGCGTGCTCTCGGCGAGGATGCGATTCCCGGCGGCGTAGTCCAACGTGTACAGCGTCGTCCCGTAGCCGTCGACGCTGACCGCCAGCCGCGCGCCCAGGCCATTGTACAGGAATTCCGTGGTTTGGGTAAACACCCGCGCCTCGATCATCCGCCCGGCGCCATCGTGTAACGGCGGCGTCGGGGGTGGTGACGCTGACGCGGCGGCCCAGGGCATCGTACCCGAAGCTCGTCACGTAGCCCAGCGCGTCTTGCTG
>JAFGSL010000229.1 GCA_016934645.1 Anaerolineae bacterium | reverse complement strand
TGAACCGCCCCCAGCAGACGGCGCTGGCGAAAATCCAGGATCCAGACGGTGGCGTGTGGCATCGCATGGGCGACGTGGGCTACTTCGACGCGCAGGGGCGGTTGTGGTTCTGCGGGCGGAAGGCCCACCGGGTCACAACGCCCGACGGTACCCTATTCCCCGTACCATGCGAGACCATCTTCAACGCCCACCCCAACGTACAGCGTACTGCGCTGGTCGGCGTCGGCCCACAGGGACACCAGCGCCCGGTGCTCATCGTCGAACCGCGCAAGGGGCGCTTCCCCCAGTCGATCCTGGAGAAACAGCGCTTCACGTTGGAACTGCTGGCCCTGGGCGTGGAATATCCACACACGCGTGACATCCAGGATGTGCTGTTCTATCCCGATATCTTCCCCACGGATGTGCGTCACAACGTCAAAATCCAGCGCGAGAAGCTGGCCACGTGGGCCGTCAAACACTATCACGAATCGCTGCACACGCGCCCACCCGTCCAGCACCCCGACACGCGCCCGCCAGTCAGTGTTCGCATCGGTGACCTGTTCCGCGCTCTCAGTATCCTTCTGAGCGTCGCCGTCTCTATACTCTTCCTGCGGCGATATTTGAAGGGGAAAGAGCCTGAAGTAGGGAGTAAGGAGTACGAAGTAGGAAGTAAGGAGTAGTAACGAGAAATGAGTGACAAGCAACGAGCAACAAGCAACGAGCATCCAGTATCCAGCATCCAGCAACCAGCGACGAGCCTTCAAAATCCAAAATCCAAAATCCAAAATCTTGTCACGGGCGGTGGCGGATTTCTGGGGCGCTATATCGTCGAGCAGTTGCTTGCGCGGGGCGATGACGTGACAGTGTTCGCGCGAGGCGCGTATCCTGAGCTGGAGGCTTTGGGCGCGCGGGTGGTGCGCGGGGATTTGCAGGACGCCGAGGCCGTGAACCGCGCGTGCGCAGGTGTGGACGTCGTCTTCCACGTGGCGGCGAAGGCCGGGATGTGGGGGCCGTGGGATGACTTCTACGGCGTCAACGTCACCGGCACGCAGAACGTGATCGCCGCGTGCCGCGCCAACGGCGTGCCGAAGTTAGTCTATACCAGTTCACCCAGCGTTATCTTCGACGGGACGCCACAGGAAGGCCTGGATGAAAGTTACCCCTACCCCACCCACTACGAAAGCCCTTATCCGCACACCAAAGCCATCGCCGAACAGGATGTGATCGCGGCGCATGGTACGGATGCACAAGGCGTCCGCCTACTGACGGTTTCACTGCGACCGCATCTCATTATTGGGCCGCGCGACAATCACCTGCTCCCTGGCCTGTTGGCCCACGCCAAGACCGGCCTGTTGCCCCAGGTCGGCGATGGAACCAACAAGGTCGATCTCACAGACGTAGAAGACGCGGCGCGCGCGCATCTGCTTGCCGCTGACGCGTTGGCCCCCGGTTCGCCGCTCGACGGGCCGACAGGCCACGGACGCGTGTACTTCATCAGCCAGGATGAACCGGTCAACCTCTGGGTGTGGGTTCGCACTCTCCTGCGCACACTCGATCTGCCCAAACCGCGCCTGCGCCTCTCGCTGGGGACAGCGCGCGCAACTGGCGCAGTTTTGGAGAAACTCCATACGATTCTGCACCGTCCCGGCGAGCCGCGCCTCACCCGCTTTATCGCCAGCGAACTAGCGCAAAGCCATTACTACGATATTGCCGCTGCCAAACGCGACTTCGGCTACACGCCGCAGCGCACGATGGCAGAGGTCACGGTGCGGATAGTTGTATGGATGAAAAATGAATAGCCCAAATTTCCTATTGCGGCAGGGATGCGCATATTGTATAATTAAGGTAAGAATTAATGTGGGACGTTAATATTGATGGGAGAGTAATCATATGAGCTTAATCGGGCATGGATTAGGGTGGTTTGGCGCAGGCGGATATGGCGAGGAAGCCATCCGCGTATGGGTGGATATGACGCTCAAGGCTTTGCCACCGGAAGTCGCCGAAGCCGCGCGCATCTGCGCGCTACCGGCGCAGTTCGATATGCGCCTGTTTGTCCTTCTAACCGGCAAGAACGAGGCCGAAGCCGTGGTAGCCCTCTCGCAATTGGTCGCCGCCGAACTTGCCCGCCCACAAACCTCAAGCAGTTACGTCTTCCATAAAGCCGTCCGCCAATATCTGCTCAATATGTGGCGCACCCGCGAGCACTGGGAGCACTTCGCAGTCCTCACCCAGCGTATGGCGGGCTACTACCTGAGCCTGGCCTACGAGCAGATTTTACGATTGCAAGGGCCTGAGTACAACGAGGCGCTGGAAGCACTAGACAGACTCTATCCCAACGTCCAGGCGGCCTGGGAGGGCGCACTGGCGACCGGGAAGTGGGCTTTTGTGCGCGATTTTGCCGCACTGATGGACATCTATCATACGCAGCGCAAACGCTGGACGCAGAATATCCTCTGGTTGGAACAGGCTATCGCTGCTTGCGTCCACTTGAGCGATCGCAATACCCAGGCCGCGATGTACAATAGTCTCGGCGTTTCCTACATCCAATTGCCGGAAGGCGACGAGGCCAAAAACACACATAAGGCCATCGCCGCTTACCAGGAGGCGCTTAAAATCTACACCCCCAAAGCTGCACCGGCAGATTATGCAATGGTACAAAATAACCTGGGCAACGCATACGCCCGTCTATCGCCTACTGGAGATGATGCCAACCTTCGACGTTCCATCGCCTGCTACACCGAAGCTGCCCGTTTTTGGACCGCCGAATCGGCCCCGCTCTCCTACGCGATGGTGCAAAACAACCTGGGCAATACCTATATTGCCTTGACAGAGGGAGATCGTCGTAAGAACCTGGAAAAAGCCATCGCCTGTTACCAAAAGGCGCTCAAGGTCTACGTTGCGGCCCGCGATGCAGGGCATGGTGCGGGGCGAACATCGGCAGGCTATGCCGAACTGCAATTCAAATTAGGAAAAAGCTATGCGGCCTTGCCGAGTGGTTGGCAGACCGAGAAACGCTCGGTGAACCTGCGCCGCGCGATTGCGTGCTACAAAGCTGTCCTCACCGTTTACACACTGGAGCAAGCGCCCCTCGATTACGCCCAGACCCAGATCGAATTGGGCAACATCTACATGCAACTCAAAGATGGTGACCCAGCGGAGAATCTTCAAGACGCCATCGCCTGCTACAAAGAGGCGCTACGTTTCTGGATCAGGGATGTCAGTTCCATCGGTTCCTTGCAGCCAGCCATTGCCCAGGAAAAACTTACCTCTGCCTATCTCGACCTGGCGCGACTGTACGTGAAACAGGGCCGCATTGAGCACGTCCATGCGCTGTACCAGGAAATCCGGCAACTTTACGCTGATGAGGAAGTGTAAAAATAAGCTGGCTGGCAACAGACCCGCTATCCATTTCATCTTGCACTAAAGCGGCGTTTTAGAGGGTGTTTTTGTAGCGGGACGAAGTTCTGCCACAAAAACACCCTTTGAATTCCCGGCCTTCAGGTACATTCTGCGCTGAATGCTTTGATTTGTTGCAAAGTTTAATTTTAGGGATAGAATAAGAGAAATGGACTAACAAAGTTAGGCTAACAAAGTTAGGCTAATTTCGTTAGTCTAGCAAAGCGGTAGGATCGCACAGACCTGCAACATACACAAGGAGGAAAGCGCATGGCGGATGACCTGTTTGAAACATTAGGAAGCGATAGCCTTTTTGAGGAGGAGGAGGAGGAGGAGGAGGAGTTAGAACAGGATACCGGGGAACAGCAAAATAAGACTTTCCTCATTGCCGTCATTGTTATGGGAGGTCTGTTGGCGTTAGCGTTAATCACGTTTGCCGTGTGGGCGCTGGTCATTAACCCGCGTATGCAGGCGCAACAACAGGCAGTATCGGTGGTGGCAACGGAGGCTCTCACGCCGGAGGTTGGATCCACTGAGGCAACGCCCGTAGTCGAAGAGACACAGCCCGCAGAGGAAGCGACGCCGGAGCCAACCGCCACACCGAAGCCGACCGTCACGTTCACCCCCACACCCGTCATCGGGCCAACGGCGACCCCGAGCGAAGATGAAGCCGCGGCTGGCGAAGGTGAAGGCACTGAGCCAACGCCCACCGTCGTACGCCGTACCCCCACACCTGCCCTCACGGAGGCCGCAACGGCCACGCCAACTCGCTCAGCGACGTCGGGGACAACGAGCACAACACCGACAAGCACGCCCGACACGGGTTTAGGCGAAGTCGCTTTGGTGATCGCAGCGCTCTTGCTGATGGCCGTCTTCTTTGCAGCGCGTCGGCTCCGTCAAGCCTGAGTGTGAAAGGCTGCCTATCCATCGCGTAATTGTTGACACGCAAGAATGAATAGGAAGGGCGCGAAGTCCTGAGTACTTCGCGCCCTTTATGTTAGGCGAAACCCTAAAGATCTACAAATGTTCTCTGTCCAGTTAAAAACCGCGGGAAGTGCACGCATTGGGCGCTGTAAAGCTATGCCAAGACCTTTGGGGTTCAGGCCCTGGAGCTGGCTATGGATCGGCTTGATCCTCACTGTTGTCGTTGCATGTTCGCCGGAATCACCATCAGTGATAGCCCCGCAGGCGTCGCCAACACCAACGTCGACCACGACGCCTCACCCAACAGGAACGGCGACTGCGACCTTGATCCCTACTCCCGTTCCCCCGGCGGAAACGCCGACCGTCACGCCTGTCCCCACCCCCGATGCGTCCATCATCTATGAACTGGTGAATACGGGGATGGTGGCCGTGGGTGCGCCACTAGATGAATCGACGACATTGGTTTGCTTGCGCTATGAGGACACCGATGGTGATGGTATGCCTGAATGGCTGGCGCTGGCGCATCAAAACACTGCCCCACCGCACCTGAGCGCCTTCGTCCTTGACGGCGACGCGTCCTATTCTCTGGAACCGGCATCGCCTGAAGCAGGTAAACCGGACGTAGGCCTGGGGCAATATCCTACATGCGAGGTCGAAGTGCGCGATGTCAATGCCGACGGGACACCGGAAATTGCCATCTTCGGCCACGCGGACAACAATGAGACTCTCCTGCACCTCTATACCTGGGACGATGCAGCGCCATCCGGTTATCGCCGTCTAGGCTACTTCTACGGTGATGCGGGTGTCCGTTTTGTGGATCGCGATGGCGACCTTGCGGAGGAAATCTGGGAGGGCCACCGCGAACGCGAAGCGCCAAATCTGACCTGGTATGTGATCTTTACTTGGAGGGAACAAACCTACGGCTGGTCCACCGACCGTTATGATTGGTATGCACTGAATCGCCCGCAAACGTACCCCTCTCACAAACCCGAATACGCCGTGATCGCCTTCTACCTAGCGCTCGACGACCGCGATTTGCCGGGCGCGTACAATCTTTTGTACCCCCAAGAAGGGCGTACCTATGAGACATGGGCTCTCGGCTTTGCGACCACGGCTCGGGTCAGTGTAGGGAGCGTTCATACCATCCCTGGCACAGAGACAGACAACAACGCACGCGTAGCAGCGATGGTGACATCGTGGGATAACGAGGGCGGAATGATTATCGGTCGCCTTTGGGATACCGAATGGGCGACGGTACGTACTAGCGATGGCTGGCGACTCACCAGCGCTACAGCCGAATTGTTGGAAGAGTGGGCGGCAACGTATTGGCCGTGAGGTTACCTTTATGAGCAGTGGGCTTATCATTGGCCGTTTCCTGCACGGACTGAGCTTTTTTACACTAAGCTTGACGGTATTCTTTCTCCAATACCGCAGCCGCCGTATTCTGCTAGCGCGCCAGTTGTACTGGGTAGGTCTATTTGCGATTTGTGAGGCATTGGTCGCCTGGTACGATCTCTTTGCCAGCATCATCCCGCCTGCGTTCGGCCTGCCTGCGTTCATCCGGCCGGTGATACTTGGGATTGGCTACATCTTCCTCATTGCCCTGGGCATCCAGACCTTTCTTCCGGAGGAGAAGCTGCGCGTTCAGGGACGGCGCTGGCTGATCGGGTTGATCGTGCTGTGGATCGGCGGCTACGTGGTCGCGTTGCTGATCTGGCACGCGGGTGAAGATTCACCGCAAGCCATCCAGACGGCTGAAACGCTGGCCCACTACCTGTTGGGATTCCCGGGGGGACTGCTCGCGGCAATTGGACTACGGCGGCAAAGCCACCAAACGTTGGACGCAACACTGCGTCGCAACATCCGCGGGTACTTGCGTCTGGTGGAAATCTCGGTGGGTGCATTGGGGGTTCTGCACATCCTCCTCTACCTGCCATCCACAGCTTTTCTTGCCGCGCATCATGATATACGGGTGATGGCGACCGAGTGGGTATGGGTCCTGGTGGGGATAGGATTGACGTTCGGCCTCAACCGCGCGTTGAACACAGTACAGCTCGAAATTGAGCGGTGGATCGAAGGAGTAGAGCGGCTGCAAGCATTGGCCGTGGACCGCGAGCGGATTGGCCGTGACCTGCACGACGGCATTATCCAGTCCATCTACGCCGCCGGATTGCTCCTGGAAAGCGTACAGCCCGTCATTCCCATCGACCCGATGCGCGCACAGGCGCAGTTAGGCCGCGTGATGGATAACCTGAACGAGACAATCCAAGACATCCGCCGTTACATCTTCGACCTGCGCAGCGACATGCCGGACGATGACTTGCAGTCGGGCATCAAACGCTTGCTGCGCGACTTTCATATCAACACACTGCTGGAGACCGAGTTCGAGGTCACGGGCGTGCCGGTAGAAATCCTGTCGATGGAACGGCGGCGGCACATTTTCCAGGTTGTGCGCGAGACGCTGGCGAACACGGCCCGTCACGCCAAAGCGCGTTGGGTCAAGGTTGTGTTACAATATGACGAAAACACGCTAGATCTCACCATCTCCGATGACGGTGTGGGGATGGAAACACTTCAGGTGAGTAAGGGATACGGCCTGCGGAATATCCGCGAGCGCGTGCGCCTGTTGGATGGAACGCTGCGCATCGAGAGCGCGCCGAACGAAGGTGTTACTTTCCACCTGACTGTGCCGTATTAAAATGATACGTGATGCGTGATACGTGAAAAATCACGTATCATGTTTTTTGATATTAAGAAGGGAGAACAATGACATTACGGATTCTGATTGTAGACGATCACGAAGTCGTGCGGTTGGGCCTGCGTTCGCTGCTGAGCAACCAGGCCAATTTTGTGGTGGTGGATGAGGCAGCTTCGGCCAAAGAGGCCGTGGAGAAAGCCGTTCAGCATCGTCCTGATGTGGTGGTGATGGACATTCGCATGCCCGGCGAGAACGGCATCGAGGCCTGCCGCGAGATCAAGATGCATCTGCCAAACACAGAGGTTTTGATGCTCACATCCTATGCTGAGGATGAGATGCTCTTCGACGCGATCAGTGCTGGCGCGGCGGGGTACGTGCTCAAGCAGGGCGGCGGCGATGAATTGGTTCGCGCCATCCAGCGGGTGGGACAGGGTGAAGCACTGCTTGATCCGGCGGTCACGCAGCGCGTGCTGGCCCGCGTCCGCCAGGCCACGCGCCAGGAGCAGGCCGCCGCCTTCAACGATTTGACCGAGCAAGAATTGCGTGTGCTTGGGTTAGTTTCTGAGGGACGCACGAACAAAGAGATCGCCAAAGCGCTCTTCCTGGGCGAGGGAACGGTGCGCAACTATGTGAGCAGCATCCTCTCCAAGCTAGGGCTGACCAACCGCGCTGAAGCCGCCGCCTATGCCGTCCGCCACAATCTGCACGAATTCCTGGAAGAGCTATCGTAGCAAGCTTAACGCCGATCAAACAGATTCAACCACGAATTTTCACGAATGTCTGCATTCGCCGAATCTTCACCAATAGATCTGTTTGTGGAAATTCGTGTAGATTCAGCAAATCACAAATTGTCACCCCGAACGCAGTGAGGGGTCTCGTTTCTGTAGCAACGAGATTCCTCACGCCCGCTGCTGCGCAGCGGCGCGTTCGGAATGACAGTCTGAGATGGCTGTGTATCTCGTGTCTAGCCGCACCTTTACGGAATTTTGATCTACCGAGATTAATGGTTTATTCATACGGGGGAGTTTCTGTAGGTGGCATTCAATCAGCCGATTTCCAAAAAACAGCTTGGACTATTTTTCATTATCGTTGGCCTAGGCGCAGATATAGCGCTGTTAGTCGTTGGGCGTCTGGGCGCGGGTGCATGGTCGGGTATCGGTCCATTCGAGGGCGCGCTGCTTGCCGGCGGAGTGTTGCTCGCCCTATGCGGCATCCCGCTGCTACGCCTGGGAGACGCACCCGCCGCGGCTGAACGCGAAACGCGCTATCAGGATATCGCGGGGTCGGAGATTCGACACAGCACAACATTTTGGATCGGACGAATACTGGCAGTCCTGGCGCTGCTGGCGTTTCTGGCTTACCTGGTCGTCTACATCGCTTACGCCGCCGATCTCTTCCGCTGGCCCTACGACTACGATCAGGGCGAGAGCTTCGAACTCTACGACGCCGTCCTGCACAGCCAGGGTGAGTGGCCCTACCGCGACAGTAGCGTGTACCCCTTCTACGCGTCGAATTATCCACCGGTGTTCCACATCCTCAACATCACGCTCTTCCCCCTCTTCGGGCAGACCTTGCTTTCCGGGCGCGTCCTTTCGTTCATCATCACGCTGTTGACAGCATGCGCCATCGGGTGGACGGTGCGCCGGCGCACGGGTGGCGTTTTCATCCCCTTGATATCCGGGCTGGCGTACACAGCTTCAAACTTCGTCTACCACATCGGCCCGCTGTGCCGCCAACATCTGACGATGGTGTTCTTCGAAACCCTCGCCGTCTACTTTATTGCGAGTGCAGAAGACCCGGCCCACGGTAAACGCAAAACCATATCCACCCCCTTCGGACTTTGGACTTTCGACCTTCAACTTTGGACTGGCTTGGCTTGTCTGTTCCTGGCCGGTTATGCCAAGCAGTTGGCAGTCTTCACGGCGGCGGCGGTATTTGGCTATTTGTTATTGCGCAATCCCAAACGTGCGTTCGTAAGCGTCGTTGTGTTTGGTGCGCTCTTCGGGCTAATTTTCCTGGCCATCAATTGGGCCACCGACGGGCAGTGGTGGCTCAACACGATTTCCGCCAACGTGAACGAGTATATGTTCCCGCAATTGATCGCGCTAACGCGTTCGTGGCTCAAGGTGCATACCGTGTTCCTCGTCCTGGCGGTGGGGATGGTGATCTATGAAGCCTACTTTGGGTCGCTGTCGGTCTATGCGCTGTGGTTCGTCTGCGCGTTGGGAACCGGCATGATGTCCGGCAAATGGGGCGCGGGGGAAGCGTACTGGGTCTCATCGGTAGCGGCGGCGATCATCCTGAGCGGATTCGCGTTGGGCAAATTGCGGGATGCCATCGCGGAGGGTGGTACGGTCGGAGACCGACCACAGCATAGATTGGGTCGCTCGCAGTGGCAGGGCTACCTGGCGATATTGATTCCCTTGCTGTTCCTGGTGCAATCCACGCGGATGGTGCACCTGCCGACCGACGGCCCGTTCTGGGGACCGGTTGCGCACGTTCTGGGCGTCGCCGGGAAATCGGTGTACGCCGATTATCCATACTACGACTCCGTCGGCTACACGCAGGTCGGCCATCTCATGCTGCCACGCGACTATGAAGGCGGCGCGCGCATTATGGCATACGTACGCGGCACCGATTTGCCGGTCTTCAGCGAGGAGGCGGCCTTCACGATGCTGGCAGGTAAACCAGTCGTGACCAATCCCACACAGTTGCTCAACCTGTACAACAACGGCCTGCTGGACACAGCCGAAATGGAAGCGATGATCCGCCGCGAGGCATTCGGTCTGGTGATTATGCGGGCGCAGTTCTACCCGCCGACCGTGCTCGCAGCCATCGGGCAGCATTATGGGCTGGTGGAGCACATCCCGATGAACGGCTTCAATTACATCATCATGCAGCCGCTAGGCCAGCCGGAAATGCCGTAATACGGGTCGGACCTCGCCGCGGCGTCGGCGTGTATAACCTTGCTGTCCCGTTCGGGGAGAGGAATCGAGCGATGAAACCCTTACGCGTTGTGAATCTCATCCTCTTGTGCGCCTTACTGATCGGTGGGCTGAGCGCACAACCGGCGTCAACGCGAACCCAAATCGCCTACGATTGTTCCACGGCAACCGACCTCCCGCAGAACGAGTGCGAGGCCTTGGTCGCTCTCTACACCGCTACCGGCGGGGAAAACTGGTACACCAAGACCGGCTGGCTGGACACCACCATACCTTGCACCTGGTATGGTGTTACCTGTAATACCGGGCATGTAACACAGCTTTCCTTACTCAGCAACAATCTCAGCGGTGCCCTTCCGCCGGAAATCGGCAATCTGACTGCGTTGGAGCGCCTTTATCTATGGGATAACGTCGTAAGCGCTCTCCCGCCGGAGATCGGCAATCTCACCGCATTGACTTGGCTTAGCCTGGAAAATAATATCCTGTCCACCCTCCCACCGGAGATCGGCGACCTCACCGCGGTGGAGAATCTTTTCCTGGATGACAATGCTTTGACCGCCCTCCCCCCAGAGATCGGCAATCTGCCTGCGATACGCTCCCTCTCCCTGGCTGGTAACGTTCTGACAACGCTTCCAGCGGAAATCGGTAATCTCACCACGCTGACCGAACTCTATCTAGGCAAAAACACCCTCACCACCCTCCCGCCAGAGATCGGCCACCTTACCGGCTTACACGCCCTCTATCTGGGGCACAACGTCCTGACGGCTCTTCCACGCGAGATCGGCGATCTCACCACACTGACAGAACTGTGCCTGAATGCTAACCGGCTGATTACCCTCCCCGTGGAGTTCAGCCATCTTACTGCGTTGCGATACCTTTATCTGTCCGATAACGCTTTCACTGTCCTTCCACCGGAGATCAGCAATCTTACCGCATTGACGCGGCTTTACCTGAATGATAACGCTTTCAGCGGCGCGATACCGGAACTGCTCACCGTCATCACCTCTCTCCAACGCTTTACGTTCTATAACACCGCCTGGTGTGTGCCGGAGACAGGGCCTGTGCCCGCGTGGCTTGCCGGTATCGAGGATGTCGAAGGCACCGGCAGGATTTGCGGGCAGGCATCGGGCAGCCTGGGTGGCACCGTCACGTATCATGATTCCAGCCCCGCCGCTGGCGTGCGCGTGAACCTTTACCAGCCCATCGTATGGACTGAATGGAGCCTCGTTGCCTCAACCGGCACGCTTGCCGATGGCACCTACCAGATCGACGGTTTGGGCCAAGACATTGACTACCGCGTAGAGTTCGTCGATCCCACGCACATCTACGCGCCCGAGTACTACGACAATCAACTCGCGCTTGAAGAGTCTACACCGGTGACCGTCACCCTGGGCGAGACGCGCATGGGCATCGATGCCGTATTGTTGCCCGCGGTCGTCAAATCGGCGACACCGGCTGTCACCGTCACCAACGGCGACGCACTGGTTTACCAACTTCTTCTTCACACGGATATCGATACCACGCTCCATCTCTACGACCCGCTCGATTCCCACCTGACATGGCAGGGCTTTGTCGACCTGGAGATGGACTCTGTCACTTACACGGGTGGCGCACTCACCGGCACCCTGTCACTCCTGGCCTTCACGCCGATCACCATCGCCTTTGCGGTGCAGGTTGAACTACCCCCTGAATCCTTTGTCAGTGAGTACGCCCAGTTTAGCAATACGGCGTATTACGCCTTCCCCGATGAAACACTGCTGCTGGGACACCCGTCGAACACGCAAGTCACCATCGTGCACAATGGAGTCGCGATACTCTACCTGCCGGTGGTGGCGCGCGGCTTCTAACCAGCGGCGTTGTGTTCTGTCCCCAATTGCACCATCAAGAGCCAATTCCAGCACTCCCTGGTAATTTACACAATACCTGCAAAAACGTTCCCGGTACGATTTCGATACGCGCGTGTCTTATACTGATCGCATCACATTGAACCGCGGCAGGATACCGGCTGATGGACGAGCAAAACTCTTTACATCCTAAATAAAATGATGTAATATTAAAAGAGATAGAAAATGTAAACGGCAGCGGGGTGTAAAAATCCCCCGAAACACCGCCAGGCCAGTAAACGCCCCAAACCAGGTCCACCCATGCGCCAATCTGTCGTCTATGCCTTGCAACGTTATTCACAGTGCAAGTTGCTCGTGATTGTGCCGGATTTTGCGGCTAAAGGCCGCTGCGCTATCAAGCCGCTTTTAGAAATGATGTTTTTTTGTATTCGAGCTACGCTCGAATACAAAAAAACATTCTCTATCCCGCGCCTTATGAACTTTCAGAAAACAACCCGGTAATGGCCGATGAAGTAGAATCCCCCCTTTAATTCCCCCCGGCGGGGGGAAAATATTGGCTATGACGACTACTTCTCTCCCTCTGGAGGGGATTGAGGGGGGGAGTAGCGCGCTGTCGAAGTCATCGTCGCATTAAGGATTGAGAATTAAATAACTGTCTGATTAGTTATTGAGCTACCTGACTCTTGCATTTTGAGTCAACAGCATTAGGCTTGA
>JAFGSL010000228.1 GCA_016934645.1 Anaerolineae bacterium | reverse complement strand
TCAAGCCTAATGCTGTTGACTCAAAATGCAAGAGTCAGGTAGCTCAATAACTAATCAGACAGTTATTTAATTCTCAATCCTTAATGGAAAGACCGAGGCTAGGTGCCGGGTTTTCACTTGCACTCTTGCTTATCAATCACTTCCTCAAATGAAACCGCCGATGTGCCTCAATGTCGATAGTGCCATTACTTCCAGCAAAGGGCTAGATGGTCACTCTATTGTACTTCTCATGTGCTATCCATTCGCGAAATTTTGGCCAGGTGTTGAACTCGTGTTTCAGAAAGGCCAATATGACTTGCATAACAAGATCATCCATCTGAGCGAGATCGTTTTGCGTTACTGATTCCCCTCTATGCACAATTGCACTACGCAGACCATAGAGTTCCTTGGCCGTTTTCTCGAGATACACTCGGCTCTCAAAGTCATCTCCCAAAAGAAATGCTACGCGCTCACCTATTCTTTGGTTGATGCTCCCAGTGGTTGCGTACGGCCCTTCACCCTCCTGACCAATCAGAAGGCTTTCCAAGGCGATAGCAAGATTCACGAACTTCTCTTCTGGCGAGTCGGCGTCTACAGCTTTGCTATACCAAGTTACCGCTTGCCGAATCCTCTTTGTAATTTCCGGGTTATTTTGAGGTTCGAAATGATTATTCATTGCTTCCAATGCCGCTTGGACCATACCTCGTTCTTTGTTCCGATCAAGTTCAAATGGTCGCTCAACCGGGAAGGATCGATTGAACCCGATTTGGTCGTCTGGCAGCGTTCGATTGATGATGACACGTGCGATACGAATCGACGCCCAGTGATGAAGTTGGTGTTGTGAAGAACTCAGATATAGATTCAAGATATGGATAGCTTCCTTTGTGCGTCGAATGGCTTCATCCCGAACGAAGTAGTCATCACCTACAACTTCTACCCTAGCATAGCAAGTGGCGTCTTGCAGATTTGCCTCTAGGGAGGTGATGTCCCTTTTCATGCGTTCTTCTATATCTCTCAATGCTTGATCTAGTTCGCTTGCACTAGATCGTGGATGAAGTGTTATATTCCCGACCGTCAAAGAGCTGACTTTCAGTGAGAGACCTTCTACCGGTACAAACACAACTTGCGGTTTTGCCAGGCTTCTCAAAGACAAAACTGCTTGGAGGACGCTTTTATCTACATTAGATGTATCTAGAATTTCTGTGATGGATTCAAGTTCAAGGTCAGCTGTGCCGTCTTCTCTTACAGCTTGATCTTCGAACATCTTTACCATCAAATCGCGCAGTGCTTTGGCGATTTGTCTAGTTGATATATTCGAACACGACTTCTGAGCAGTTTCAATCACCTCAAAGAAGGGATTCTCTCCCCATTGCAGCATTGCACAATGAGGCCCATATGTTTGCCCTAGATATATGTACGGTTTTTCTTGCTTGCGTTTCAGCGAAACATCTTCGAGAAAAGCGCAGAACTTGCGCTCCAGACTCTTCAATTCCGCAGGTCGTATGCTTGCGTCTTGTTCCATATCTACAAATAGTGCCTTTCGACGTTGGCTGGCCAGCTAACTGCGCGGCATCTCCCGGCTGGCGAGGATGTCGATGCCGGTATCCAGTGCATTTGGCAGCACGACTTGCCCCATCTCCACCGGCGCTGCGAGTTCCACCTGACGCAGCGCCTTCAGTAGCTCGAAGATGCGCGGCTTGGGGAATGCCTGCGCAGTGTAGACAGGAACCAGCGGGTGAACGCCATCTTTCACTTTCACCGTCGTTGCCACCATGCGCCGGGGATCGGTCAGCTCGCGCCGCACGTAGTCCTCACCGCGCTTGCAGGTGTTGCCATCGACACTCAGCAGCGTTTCGCCCTCGTGGGTCAGTTCCACCGAACACCCCATCGGGCAGGTGATGCAGATCATTTTCTCGGTTATGGGCATAAATTTCTCCTGAAATGTCAACGGATTGAACGGATTTTAACGGATTAAAGAAACAAAAATCTGCTTAATCCGCTCAATCTGCTGACTATTTTGTCTCGATACAACCGGTCGCAGCCATCACTTTGCGCAGCGCGGTGACGGCGATTCTCATCCCGTCGGCGCCGCTGAAGCCGGTGCTGTGCCCGGCGATCTTCAGGTGTGGCTCCAACGCGAGGACGCCCTGGTAGCCGGACGCCTTGAGGTGCGTCAGCAGCAGCGGCAGTTGACCGTCGCCTTCCCCGGCGGGGACGACGTGCCCATCGGCGAGCACCGCATCCTTGATGTGGACGTAGCCGATGAGGTCGCCAACCATCGGCCAGCCGCGCTCGACGACGCGTTCCTCGTCCACCTGGACGAAGTTCGCCGAGTCCCAGAGGAAACGCAGATGCGGATTGTCAACCGCCTTGACGACGGCCTCGCAGCGCGCCAGCGTGTCGGTGACGATGCCCTTCTCGTTTTCGAGTAGCAGTGTGAAGCCCTCGGCCTCCGCCATCTCTGTAAGTTTGGCCAGACGCGCGGTTGCCTCTGCGACGTAGTCATCGTAATGTTCGTTGGTGCTGGTGTCCGGCGGGTAGAAGGAGAAGAGGCGCACGCGGCGGCAGCCCACGGTTTCGCCGGCGTGAAAGATGCGCGTGAGGTTGCCGATTTCGTAGTCGATGGGTTCTGTGATGGGCGACTTGCCGATGGGACTGCCGAGGCAGGCCACCTGGACGCCGTGCGCGTCGCACAACTCCACGACCTTCGCCAGATCGTCGTCTTCCATCCGCACGACGTTCTTGCCCCACGCGCCGCGCAGGTCCAGCCCGCCGATTTCCAGCGCGTTGAGTGTCGTCAGTTGTTCTTCCAAATCCGGGGCGATTTCATCGCCAAAAGCACTGATGGTAAAGGTTGCGGTCATAAGATCATCTCCTATTCGCTGATTCGCTCATTCTTCATTCGCTGATTCGCTCATTCTTTCTTCGCTCATTCTATCCCATTCCGCTCCAAGAGCAAAAGCGCCGTCAGTGCCGCTGTCCAGTGGTAGTCGCGGATCGAATCCATCTTGCGGTAGATGTCGTAGGGTTCCTGGTGGGGGCCTTTGCGGTCGCACTGCGTGGGCGGGCGCTCATCCTTGGCGTCGAAGAACTCGAAGAGCACGCCATAGCGTACGTAATACTTGCCGACGTGGGTGATGGTGAGATCGACCAGCCAATCGGCTTCTGCGTGATGCTTGTGGCGGCGCAGGCCTTGGATGACGAGATAATTAAGGTTGATCCACGTCGCGCCGCGCCACATATCGGTGGACCAGTGCGGATCGTTAACGGCGACGCTCGGGATCGGGAAGGCGGTATTGAAGGTGTCCGGGTTTTTGAGGTGACTGACGAGTCTGTCGACGTGGTCCGTGGGGATGTCCTTAAGCAGCAGCGGCAGGAAGCCGGTCACCGCCATAACGGACGAAAGGCAGCCATCGAAGTCCCGGTCGTAGTAGAAGCCGCTCTCCTCATCCCATAAAAGGGTATGAATCGCGTGCCGCATCGCCGCAGCGCGCTCCTCCCATACGGAGGCGCGTTCCGGTTCACCGCGCGCGCGCCATAGCTGCGCGACGCAGGCCATATCGCGCGCCTGGAAGACGGAGAAATCGACGGCATCCAGTAAAATGGCCTCGTCGAAGCGCGGTGAATTGTCCAAACCCGATTCGCCGGAGCGACACAATGGGTCGCCTTCGATGAACCATTCCAGCAGGTGATTGCCGTTTTGATCGCGGTTGGTGAGATTCCATTCCAGATAGCGTTCGAGCTTGGGTAAGGCTAGTTGAAGTCTGGCTTTATCCCGGAGCACCTTGTAGTTCTCCCACACACCCCAGGTCAGGATAGGTGGTTGCGTGATGCGCGACGTGCGTCCATCGGGGCCGCTGAAGTGCGGGATCATCCCATCGTCGCGTTGGGTGTCGAGCACCGCGAGGAAGAAGTCAGCGGCGACCTCCGGGTCGAAACGGTTCATCGCCAGGCTGTGAAAAACGGAATCCCATAACCACATTCGCCTGTGCGGGACGCGATCCGGCGTGGACCACGTCCGGGCGATGACACCTTCCGGCGCCAGCGTGTTGACGCGCATTACGCTGAAACATTTCTTCAGCAAACGGTCGTCGCCAGGGGGAAGCTTGGGCAGATGGGTGTAGCTTTCCAGGCGCGCACGGATCACTCCCGCGACGTCCAGTTCGCGGGCGGCGTTGCCGCGTGCTTCGGCTTCTTCTTGCGTTGTGCCGTAGCTGAGAACAAACTGCCCGTTGCTGATTTCTAGGTATTCGTGTTCGTTACTGTCTTCATCCAGCCACACCAACGGATTTAGCGCGATGTGTGTGCCTTCGGGATAGAGACCGACGAGCGTGTGCCACGTGGCGTAAGTGACGCACAGCATCCCATCCGCTGTCTCCACGATGAGCACATCGCCGGTAGCAACTGTGACCACGCCTGTGTGGGGTGGGCGGATTTCGAGGATAAAGCGCCCCGGTGTGTGGAAGAGGAGGTCGTATCTTTCCGCGCCAAATGTTGCCACGAAGCCTGCGCCTGAGTCCGTGTCCCCATCCAGGCCGGAAAAGGCAAACAGCGCGCCTTCGCCCCACACGTCCGGCAGCGCCAACGTGCTGATTTCGGATATCAGGTTTTCGATCTTGGCATATTGAGACGTCATGCGTTTTTCCTAACACGGAGACACAGAGGACACGGAGTTCTTATGCGTTGCTGGCAACGCCGTTCTCTGTGCGCTCTGTGTCTCTGTGGTTGAATGTTTGCAGATCAAGGTTTCATCTCGGAACGACGGCGACGGTCAACGACTTGGCCTGGCGCACGGCGTCGTAATCGCGCCCGCGCAAGGTGATGTTGACCATCTCGCCAGGGCGGGCGTAACGCTCGTTCTTCCGCGCGATCAACGTCTCGCCGTCGTAGACCTCGACGCGCACCGGCTGCTCCAGCGGGCGCGTTACCCGCATTTGCAGCATCACCGCGTCCTCGGTAAGCGTCTCCGGGTTCACCTTGTGCGGGACAACGTAGCGTACATTTTCACCAGCTTTCGTCGGCACATAATTCGTAATTCGTAATTCGTCATTCATGATTCGTGATTCATGATTCGTAACTTGCTGCGCCGCTCGCTTCCCCGCCGTTATCCCTGCCTGTGTGACCCAATCGACCAGGTCGTACACGTGGACGACGTTGCCCGCCGCGTAGATGCCGGGCACGCTCGTCTGGAAGCCATCATCCACGTACGGCCCGCCGGTGATGGGATCGAGGGCTATACCAGCCTTGAGTGATAACTCGTTCTCCGGGATGAGGCCCACGGAGAGCAGCAGTGTGTCGCATGGGATGATCTCTTCGGTGCCGGGGACCGGCTGCCAGCGCGCATCGACTGCCACCGACTCGATGGCCTCCACGCGATCTTTGCCGATGATACGCTTGACGGTGTGCGACAGGTGCAGCGGGATGTCGAAGTCCAGCAAGCACTGGACGTAGTTGCGGCTCAGCCCGGTGAGATAGGGCATCACTTCGAGTACGCCTTCGACTTGTGCGCCCTCGAAGGTGAGCCGCCGCGCCATGATCATCCCGATGTCGCC
>JAFGSL010000227.1 GCA_016934645.1 Anaerolineae bacterium | reverse complement strand
GGTTGACGGATGGCACGGCATGGAAAAGGTAAATGTACTTCCCTTGCCCACCTCACTTGTGACCCACATCTGCCCGCCATGCATTTCGACGAACTCCTTGCTCAACGCCAATCCTAAGCCCAGGCCCGCTTGCCAACGGCCTTCCTTGTCCATCCCCTTCTCGAAGCGCGCAAACAGCCGCTCAAAATCCTCCGGCGGAATGCCTACGCCTGTATCGCTCACACTGACGTAGACCAGGTCTTCTGTACACCACGCTTTGATAGCGATCTCGCCATGCTCCGTAAACTTCGCCGCGTTGTTGAGGAGATGAACGAGAACGTGCCGCAGCCGCGCCGGATCGGCATTCAGCACCGGCAAGCTCTCCGGTATGTCCTGCACCAGTTCGATATCTTTTCCACGCACCAGGGCGCTTGCAGTGGGCATCATCCCATCGACGATCTCCTGCAAAGTCACCTCCTGCAAACGCAGCTCCATCATACCGGCCTGAATCTGGGAAATGGCGAGAATGTCGTTGATCAGGAACAGGAGCCGCTGCCCGTCGTCGTAAATGCGCTCGAGGTCCTGGACTTGCTGCAGCGTCATAGCTCCATCAATGCCCTTGATCATCAGACGTGAAAAGCCAATGATCGTATTGAGCGGCTCGCGCAGCGCGTGGGACATATTCGCCAGGAAACGCCCCTTGAAGACCTCGGCTTCTTCTAGCCGCTGCGCGGCCAGGCGCTCGCGCTCGTAGGCTCTGGCATTCTCCAACGCAATTGCAAGTTGTCCACCGAGCATTTCCAGAATTTCCAGTTCATCCTCGTGGATGCCTTCGCGCTCAGTGCTCAACACGGCTAACACGCCGGAGATCCGATCCTCCATCCGTAGTGGAATCGCCACCCGGCTCAATATGCGCCGGTACCACTCCACATCCTCGTCCGTCTCGTGCTGATCGATCTGCGGTTTGCGCTTGCGGACAGCACGCTCGATGATCGAGCCATCGCCGGCGTACACACGCTCGCGCCAGGCGCCCTGGTCGGCCGCATCGATAACGGTGTCGCTGCGCATCGCCGGACTCAACGCGCGCAAGCGAATTTCTCCGCCGCCGGGTTCCACGATGTAGACCGCCACCGAAGCATACACGAAACACTCGCGGATCAAGTCCGCCACCTGGTTAAGGAGCAACGCCGGATCGCGTATCGACGTGATCGCCTGTCCGACGTCCTGACTGGCTTGCAAGTGCAGGGCGCGGCGCTGAATCTGGTAGTTTGCCTGCTGCAACCGCTGTGTGCGCTCGGCCACCTTCTCTTCCAGTTCCTCGTAAAGCGACTTGAGGTCCGCCGCCATGTCGTTGAACACGTACGTCAGAATGCCGATTTCGTCGCGCGACGTCACTTCGAGATGCTGCGCCAGGTCGCCCTCGGCCATCGCCACCGCCGATTCAGTGAGGCGGATGACCGGGCGCGTGATCTGCCGGATGACGAACGCCGAGATGATCGTCGTCGCCAGCGCCACGGCCAACACCAGGGCAATCAACGTTGCCGCGATGCGGTTGGTGGATTCCAGGGTTTCGGATTGCGCTTGTTCGACGAGCACACCGATATCGTAATCCACCACGTGGTAATATGCGCCGATCACCGGAACGCCCAGGTGATTTACGTAAGCGCCATCTCCGACCAGTCGCGGCGATCCACTATCCTCGGCCAACATCGTCGCCTCTGCGGCGTCTGGCCATACCCACGATTGAAAGATCAGGTAGACTTTCCCAGTTTTGCCGATCAACGCCTCATCGAGCAAGACATCGTACTGAATTATCCGCGCCACTGGCGCACCGCTCAAACAAAATACTAACGTTCGTTGCCCGGTTTCCCCCACCAGTAACCACAAATTGGGATCTGTACGCGACAGAACGAATTGTCCCTGGGGAAAACCTGCCTCTTCGTCCGAAACTGCGAGCGACGAGGCCGGCACCCTCGTCGACGTTGCCATTGTCAAGGTGGCGTCACTACACACACCCGCTGTCCACAACGACTGCCTATTTTGATCGACAAGCATCACGCCGAGCAAATCAGGCATCTGATCGTGGACCGTCGCCCACCACACATCACGCCTCGCATTAGATAAATTTTCTATTTCAAGAGCAGATTGCAACAATTGCTGGCGACTGCGCGTCAGCCATTGGCGTAACTCTTCGCCTTTCAAGGTTGCTACGGCTTGCAGCTTACTTTTGACTTCCTTCTGAAGACTGTCGCGGTTATTTTTGGCAGCATAGCCTCCGATCAAGGCCAAGGGAAGGATCGTTAGAATGAGAAAGGCAGTCAGCAGGGTTCGCCCCAGTCCTCCGCGCATCCCGGTGGTGGGGATTGAGCGCAGTCCACGTGGCGTCTCAACGCCGGCCGTTATTCCCGTTCCCATACCTCCTCACCCTGCAAAACCCGCCGGACTTGTTCAGGGAAACGATCTGGGTCCAAAGGTTTACCGATAAAACCGTTGAATCCGGCTTCGCGTGCACGGGCCACATTCTTCAACGATACATCGGCCGTCACCGCCACAATCGGCACTTCTTGAAAACGGGGATGCGAACGTAGCGAGGCCAGCGATTCAAACCCGTCCGCATCAGGCAAGGCAATGTCCATCAAAATCAGATCGATAGTTCCCAACGTCTCGGCAAACTCGAGCACTTTCCATCCCGAAGCCTTCCATTCGCATTTCTTGACGCCCAGAAAGGCCAACAATCGGGTCATCAAGATGAAATTGTTGAGGTTATCCTCAACAATCAAGATGACGGCATTCGAGGGAGGAATGGGCTTCCACTTCATAACATATTTCCTGGGGGTTTCAATCCAGTGATGAAACCCCTTTTATCTTGAGGAAACGCGCAATTTGATGAGGAAGCTCATCGACATCAATTGGTTTGGGAATGTAACCACTGCACCCGGCTGCCAGCGTCTTTTCGCGGTCGCCCTGCATCACATTCGCCGTCATCGCAATGATGGGAATGTTCGCCAGCTCAGGAATCGCCCGCATACGCCGTGTCAGCTCATACCCATCCAGGTCGGGGAGGTTCATGTCCATTAGAATAAGGTCCAGTTTCTCGCGCAGTGCAATCTCAATACCTGTCGGCCCATCCTCAGCCTCGAAAACATCGTAGTCCTCAACCATGAGAATGCGCTTCACTAACATGCGATTCCCTGGATTATCTTCAATATATAGAATCTTTGCACCCATGTTCACCTCTGTGTATATGTTACTGCTTAATTATAGCATGAAAGGGTTCCGTGAAGTCATCTTAATGATAAACGTTTGGTTAATGTTTGAAAAATGTTAACCAATAATGCAATCAATGTAGAACCTATCCGGAAATTCCCCGCTGACGCACCAGAAACACTCGCAAGCACAATTTTCGGATAGAGACATAATGTTTATGGCAAATAGCACCACAACTTACAACACAGATTTGTTTACCCAATTATATCCTTGTACGGACAATAACACAACTAAAATAAGTGTAAACAAGGAGTGTCATTACTCCTAAAATACTCAACCCTATCCCGGCGACCAGCCACGTCGAGCGATAGGTGAAAGTGACGCGCCATGCACCGGACTTCACGCTCACGCCGCGAAAAAGCAAGTCGGTGCGAAGCGCCTCTGTTCGCGTGACTATCGCAGCTCCGTGATCAAGCGGCTGCACCGTCGCCTGCCACCCAGGGTACCACGCATCCGCCAGGATAAGCAACGCAGGCGCACCGGCAATCACGTCCACGACGACGCGCTC
>JAFGSL010000226.1 GCA_016934645.1 Anaerolineae bacterium | reverse complement strand
TCACCCCAACATCACGGGCGGCGTGGCGTTCCACACCTACAGCGGCGTGCTCCTGCGCCCCTACGACGACCGCGACGACAAGGAATTTCCCATCGAGGACCTGTGGACGTTCCAGAAAATCGGCGCGCAGGGGACGAAGATCACCAGCTACCCCAACGTCTCTGTCTACCACGACTTCCGCTATCACCCCAAGGAGATCATCACCGGCGGATTCGACACCTGGCTTTACGAGCAGATGGGGGCTTTTGGCTGGACGGTGGAGATTTGGAGTCCGCAGCGCCAGGCCGGCATCGAGGACTATAAGTTCATCGAATGGTGGCGCGAGCATCCGCTGGAGGACGATCTCAAGCTGCTCAAGTGGAGCGACGACGTTCTGGACGGCAAGGGCTACGTCGAATGGTATCCCTTCGAGCACCCGCAACTGGGGCCGGTCGAGTTGGGGGGATGGGACAGCATTTACGCCTTCCGCAATCCGCCGCCGCAGTTTGTGGAAAAGGAAATCGCGCTCTTCCCCGATTGGATCATCTGGCAGTGCCTGATCTCACCGCGACTGGAACTGTACGAAGCCAGCGCCAAACCGCTGGGCGACGGGACCTATCGTGTGCGGCTCGTTGTCCACAACACCGGTTGGCTCCCTACCTACGGGACGAAGAAGGCAGTGGAAAAGAAAGTCGTGCGCGGTGTCATCGTCGAGATTGCGCTGCCGGAGAGCGCAACGCTGGAAACCGGCAAGCCGCGCGAGGAATTGGGCCAACTCGAAGGCCGAGCGTACAAACACGCTTTCGGCGAGACCGACCCAACGGAAGACCGTCTCAAGGTCGAGTGGGTCGTTCGCGCCCCGGAGGGCGGCGTGGTCAAACTGGTTGCGCGCCACGATCGCGCTGGTGTGGTGCGTGCAGAAGTAGAAATTGAAAATTAGAAGTGAGAAAGTAGAAATTAGACACGAGCATCTCTCTACCTTCTAATTTCTACTTTCTAAATTTGAAAACATGACAACATCATTCTCTCCCAGGCCAAAACAACGGCAGGTGCTCACCTACACAGGCGGGCGGATGGGCGTTTCCGCTGTGCCGGGCAGTGGCAAGACGTGGACGCTATCGCTGCTGGCGGCAAAGCTCATCGCGGAGGGCGACCTGGGCGACGAGCAAGAAGTGCTGGTCGTCACCCTCGTCAACTCGGCCGTGAGCAACTTCGCCGGGCGGGTGGCGCGCTTCGTGCAGGAGCGCGGACTGCTGCCGCACGTCGGCTACCGTGTACGCACGCTCCACGGCCTGTCGCACGACATCGTGCGCGAGCGCCCGGCGCTGGCAGGCCTCGCCGACGATTTCCAGATCATCGACGAGCGCGCGGCGCTGGAGATTCTGCAAGACGCCGCGCAGGTTTGGCTGCGCAGCCACCCCTACAGCCTGGATGCCGTCATCGCCGCCGACATAGACGAAAGTCGCGTTGAATGGGTGCGGCGCGGACGGTGGCAGGACTATGTCACTGGTCTGGCGACCAGCTTCATCAAACAGGCGAAAGACCTACAAATGACGCCCCCTGACCTGCGCTACCGGCTGGACCAATTCCCCGAAGAGCTCCCGCTACTGGAGATGGGCTACGCGATCTACGCTGACTACCAACGCGCGCTGGCCTATCGCGGCGCGGTGGATTTCGACGACCTCATCCGCCTGGCGCTGCAAACGCTGCGCCTCGATCCGGCATTTCTGGCGCGGCTGCACGAGCGTTGGCCCTACATCCTCGAAGACGAGGCGCAGGACAGCAGCCGCCTGCAAGAGGAAATCCTCAAGCTGCTCATCGGGCCGGAGGGCAACTGGGTGCGCGTGGGGGATCCGAACCAGGCCATCTACGAGAGCTTCACCACCGCCAGTCCGGAATATCTGCGCAAATTTATGAAACAGACGGGCGTCCAAGCGCGGGATTTGCCGAACTCCGGACGCTCGATGCAGAGCATCATCGACCTGGCGAATCAACTCATCCGCTGGGATAACGATGCCCACCCTGTCCCCGCGATCCGCAGCGCGCTCACCCGGCCGTACATCGTCCCGGCCCCGCGCGGCGATCCGCAGCCGAACCCACCCGACGCGCCGGACGACGTCCACTTTGCCGCGCGCGGATTGTCGCCTCAGCAGGAGATCGAAGCGGTAGTGCGCTCGCTAGAACGCTGGCTGCCGGAACACAAGGATGACACCATCGCCGTCCTCGTTCCGCGCAATGACAGGGGCTTCGAAATGGCAAATGCCTTGAAGGCACGGGACATCCCCTACGTCGAATTGCTGCGCAGCACTCGTTCCACACGCGAGGCGGCGGGCGCATTGACGCACCTGTGCTATTATCTCGCCGATCCTACATCAGCCAAAAAGCTGGCAACCGTCTACCGCGTTTGGCAGCGCACGGCGCGTGAGGATCCGGCGTTGGAAGCCCGCATGGAAGACGTCGCCAAGCGTTTGCGCAAGATTGCGCGCGTAGAGGATTTCCTCTGGCCCCGCGCCGACCGTGATTGGCTGGTCGAGCAGGATTTGGAGAACGCGGAACCGCTGCTCTATGATCATCTGGTCGAATTTCGCGCCCTGGTGCGCCGCTGGCAAGGAACGACGACGCTTCCCATCGACCAAATTATTCTTACGCTGGCGCAAGATCTCTTCACCACGCCCGCCGATCTCGCCATCGCCCACAAACTCGCCATCGTGTTGCATCAAGCCGCCGATGCGCATCCTGAGTGGCATCTGCCGGAACTGACACAAGAATTGGCCATCATCGCCAAAAACGAGCGCAAGTTCCTCGGCTTCAGCGACGAGGATACCGGCTTCGACCCCGACGCGCACAAGGGCGAGGTCATCATCTCAACGATGCACAAGGCAAAGGGGATGGAGTGGGACAAGGTCTACCTGCTGTCGGTCAACGACTACAACTTCCCCTCCGCGCTGCCGCAGGATAGCTTTATCTCGGAAGCGTGGTTCGTGCGCGATCACCTCAACCTGGAGGCCGAGGTGCTGGCGCAGTTGAAAGCCCTCTACGAAAATCCCGATCTTTTTATCTACGACGAGGGGCTACCCACACTGCAAGCGCGCCAGGAGTATGCCGCCGAGCGGCTGCGCTTGTTCTATGTTGGCATCACGCGCGCACGCAAGGCGCTCACGGTGACGTGGAACACCGGGCGGCGCGGCACCGCGCAACCGGCCGTCCCCTTCATCGCGTTGCAGACGTGGTGGGAGACGGAGAAGTCTGAGGCGCAGGCGAAAGGTTTGTCAGCAGATGGGCAACCATAGGTTGCATGCGGATTAAGCAGGTTTCTATCTTTTAATTCTTGAAAATTCGTGTAGATTCGTGGTTCATTTTTGAGGGAGGAAAGCAATGGCCCGGAAAACGAAAAGTGAGACTGTTCCTGAGGCGATGAAACCGCGCTATGATGAAATTATGGCGGCGACCGATGCGTTCTGCGAAGAACACCTCAACGCCGAATACGCCCAAGTGTGCCGCCAGATGGCGGCGACGTTGGCGCGCAAACGTCCCTCGCCCTTACTTGGCGGACGGCTGAACACGTGGGCGGCGGCTATTGTACATACGGTGGGGAGTGTGAACTTCCTGTTCGACAAAACGCAAACCCCGCACATGCGCGCCGACGAGCTCGCCGAACTTTTTGGACTGAGCAAGAGTACCGTCGGCAACAAATCGAAGCAGATCAAAGACATTCTGAAGATCGGCGTCTTCGATCCTGACTGGACTTTGCCGAGCAAAATAGATGAAAACCCCGTAGCGTGGATGGTCTCCTTAAACGGCTTTATTATAGATGCACGTACCCTTTCTCGACCACTTCAAGAGGAAGCCTATCGCAAAGGGTTGATCCCGTACCTACCCGGTTCGACAGAGGATGACTAAAGGAAGACATGATGTTTCCTGCCGATCTCCAATTTAGCCAAGCCAGCCTGCAAGACTTCGTAGATTGCCCGCGACGGTTTTATCTGCGGTACGTGTTACGCGTGGCGTGGCCCGCCGTCGCTGCCGAGCCGGTAGAAGAATACGAACGCCACCAGCAGTTGGGGCAAACGTTCCATCGCATGGTGCAGCAGCATTTGGTCGGCATCCCGGAGGCGCGGCTGGCACCTCTCGCCACAGATCCCGACCTGGAACGTTGGTGGCGCAACTACTGCGTCTACCGTCCGGCGGAGATGTTGCCCGACGTGATGCGTTACCCGGAGATCACGTTGACAGCGGCGCTGGCGGAACGGCGCTTGCTGGCGAAATATGACTTGATTGTGGTGCAGCCTGGTCTCCGGGCGACCGATTCCCGGGCTGTGATTTTCGACTGGAAAACGTCGCCCAAACGGACCAAATCCGCCACACTGAAAGCGCGCTTGCAGACGCGCGTCTACCGCTACCTGCTCGCCCGTGCCGGAGCGCACCTCAACGGCGGACATCCCTTCGATCCTGCGCAAATCGAGATGATCTACTGGTTCGCCGAACATCCCGAAGCGCCGGTGCGCCTGCCCTACGACGCCGCACAATGTCACGACGACGAAGTCTACCTGACCGGCCTCATCGAACAAATCCTCTCCCTGGATGAGGATGCTTTCCTTCCGACGGAGGATGAACGCCGCTGCGTTTACTGTCCCTATCGTTCTTACTGTGACCGGGGCGTCAAGGCCGGCGCACTGGGTGACGGTGAGGCTGAGACAAACGAGGACGTTGCGGAACTGCGTGTGGGCTTTGACTTCGAACAAATCGCGGAGATTGTCTTTTAGATAAGTGGGACTTGCTTTTTAGCATATTTATTATATAATTATATTATAAATATTCTAAAAGTAAAGAGGCATAAGATGTTGGACAACAACCTATTTGTCAATCTTGAACTGCGACTGTCTCACTTTGAAGACAGTTGGAGCACTAGACCCAGGTACAATGATCCGGCAGAAAGATTCGAGCGGAGCCACACAAAGAGTGTTTGGACACGCATGGAGTGCTTCCTCTCATCCCTCATCGAAGTCTTACGGACGCCCCGGCCCAGTTTTGGGCGGGTCGAGTGCAAACTCAGTATGGCAAGGTGCTGAAGATTGCTTATTGTGCCGCCACGCGCGCGATGATGCACAGACAACCGGAGGATAAACCATCCGGCAAACGCTTGACCTCGTGAGCGAACCTTCGATAATGAGAGGGTTAGCTAGGAGGTCTAGTATGAAGCCAAGTGCTGTTCGCAATCAGGTGCAACTCATCACCTATCCCGATTCGTTGGGCGGCGATTTGCCGGCCTTGTACGCCGCGCTCACCGGCCCTCTCGCCGGACTTTGCGGCGGTGTTCACATTCTGCCGTTTTACCCCTCGTCGGGGGATCGCGGCTTTGCGCCCATCACTTACCGTGAGGTCGATCCGCAATTCGGGACCTGGGACGATATCCGCCGCATCGGCGCGGAGTTCGATGTAGCCGCCGACCTGATGGTCAACCATATCTCGCGACGCTCTCCCTACTTCCAGGATTTTGCCCGGCGCGGGCGCGCCTCCAAGTACGCCGATCTCTTCATCACACTGGACAAAATCTGGCACGATGGGTCGCCCTCCATGTCCGACGTGGCACACATTGCCCTGCGCCGCCCGAAACACCCATTCACCGACATCACGATTGAAGAGACAGGCGAAACGGAGCGGCTGTGGGCCACGTTCGGCAAACGGGACTGGGTGGAGCAGATCGATTTGGACGTGAATTCGCCGCAGACGCGCGTGCTGCTTCAGGCGGAACTGCACCATCTGCGCGAGCAGAACATCCGCATCGTGCGGTTGGATGCGGTAGGCTACGTCATCAAAAAGCCAGGAACAAGCTGCTTTTTCGTCGAGCCGGAGATTTACGCTTTCCTCGATTGGTTGCGTGCCTACGCGGAGGGAATCGGCCTCACGCTGCTGTCGGAAGTCCACGCGCCGTTCGACACCCAGCGCGCGTTAGCGGATCATGGCTATCCGGTTTACGACTTCGTCCTTCCATTTCTGACGCTTTACACCTTGTTCACGCGCTCAAACCGGAAGCTGTGCGACTATTTGCAGGTCTGTCCACGCCAGCAATTCACCACACTCGACTGTCACGACGGCATCCCCGTGCAGCCCGATTTGGACGGCCTGCTCACACCGGAGGAGGCCACGCCTGTTGTCGAGCAATTGCTCGCGCGCGGCGCAAACCTCACCCGCCTGATGACGCCACCCGCCGCGCACCCCGACTTCGACGCGCATCAGGTGAACATCACCTACTACTCCGCGCTTAACACCGATGATGACGCCTATCTGATCGCGCGAGCCATTCAATGCTTCGCGCCGGGGACGCCGCAAATCTACTACGTTGGACTGCTGGCCGGCGAAAACGACGCCGCGGCGGTCGTCGCCTCTGGCGAAGGCCGCGCCATCAACCGTCACAATTATACACTGGATGAGATTGACGCTTCCATTCAACGTCCGGTCGTGCAACGCCTCTTCGAGTTGATCCGTTTCCGCAATACCTATCCCGCCTTCAATGGCACGTTTAGCGTGCTGGATACACCGGAGCACGAGCTTGGGCTGATGTGGGAATATGGCGCCGCTACAAGTAGCGGCGCTACTTGTAGCGCTGCCACTTGCACCTTAAACGTGGATTTGATCGCGCAAACTGCGCGTATTTCCTATCACAGCACAGACGGAGTATGGCAGGTTAGGGAAATTTAGCTTTTGAAGAGAGTCGGAGTACTAGACTCAGATATAATGATCCGCCAGAAAGATTCGCGCGGAGCCATACAAAGAGTGGTTGAATGCGCATAGAGCACTTCCTCTCATCCCTTATCGAAGTATTGCGAACTCCCCAGTCCAGTTTTGGGCGGGTCGAGTGCGAACTCAGTATGGCTGGGGGCTGAAAAAAGAACTGCTTACCATGCCGCCTCGCGCGCGATGATGCACAGACCGCCGGATGGCAATGCATCCAGCAAACGTTTGACTTCATCCTCAGAGAGCGGGCCTTCGATGATGAGGGGTTTGGTGGCGAGAATTTTACGGAAGATTGGCAGCATCGCGTCTAAGGTGGGTGCATTCGCCGAGGTTTCCACTATCACCTGGATGACGTGTGGGCGTTCGACGGCTAGCAGCGCATCGACGGTATGTAACGAGACCGAGTGCAGGTGGATAACAGAATAATCCACTGTTTCGCAGATGCGCACATCGTAGGGCAGGTACCATTGCGCATAATGCTTCGGCGATAGGAAAGCCGAAGCGTCACACTGCGTACGCACCACCGTACCCGGCGACCAAATCCCAAACGGGTTAACGTACCCGCCCTTGATCGGTGGAATGCGCCCTAATTGCGCGTGGAGCACTTCAATGAAGACGTCTGTCACCTCATCCAGGAAATGACGCAGTGCCTGAGGATGATCGAACGTCGCGAAACTCATCATCTCCGGCCCGAGTACCGCCTCGGCGAGATCGGAAGGACCGCGCATCAATGTCTGGGCAACGGCGTGACGCCCCCCGCTGCGTGTGACGTGCAACTCGGTCATATTTAGGAGTAGATCGCGCCATGCTTTGACGATGCAATGCGGGCGCACTTCCCAATCGGTCCATTTCCGTACAAAGGCGTGTGCGCGCATACTGCCACCCTGGATTGTCGCCCGAATTGGCGCACCGAGGATAGCCTCCAGCCAGGGGACTCGCATGTAAGGAGCCGCGGTGGCGATCAAGTCGCCGGACGTTTCCAGTGGACCGGGTTTGAACGATTTACCCACGAGCCGCTCTATGTCCAGCATATCGGGCGTGAGATCAATATCGTGATCCGCCGTTGTGCCATCTGCCAGCGGTAGCCATAGGTCTCCCAGCGATGTCCCCTGAATCCGTGTGACCAATGTTGCTTTTCGCTGCCACCAATCGGCGTGGCGTTGCAACAACGCTTCAGTAGTTTCATCCAGCGTGATTTCACATGTCACGTCAGCCATTTTCCTCCTCGTGATAGCGTGCCATCTCCGTGTCCATAAAGTCCATCATATACGCGATGAAATCCTCATCCAAAGCGACGCCAAAGTATGCCGCCTTTTGCCTGGATAATGTGACGAACAAGGCGATGCTGTTTTGATAACTCTGGGCCAGATTCAGGTTAGCCCCTGGAGGACGTATTTTGTGAAGCCATGCTCTGTCTCTAGAACTCAACACTGCATCCAATTGTTTGCTTTCATACGGTCCCAATCGCTTCTTCAAAGTTTCGGTCTGCCACCCGAAATATTCCTCATAAAGCATAACGAGCGCCAGGTCTGTGATACTTTCCCAACGCCGGTACATATCAATATCATGGCGAAAGAGGCATTTGGTGAACCTGGCTATCGAGAACAGAACATCCGTCAATTTGTAAGCAATATTCTGTCTGATATCCAGCGGCTCGAGCGTCGTTGATGGCGGTTTTGGTGGTTCGGGCCGTTCATATAGCGTCAAAAGCAACCAGTCGTGCTTACCCCAATCACCGATCGAGAAATCGATCTTTTGATAAGGACTGTAATCCCGTAGCATGACCATTTCGCTGTACCCCTCAGGTGAGCCACCCAGGGGAAAAGCGGCGCGGATCGGTGAAATCGTCGCAAAAACCTGGCGATAGTGAGCCTGCGTTTTGGCCGGATCCTGCGAATAGACGATCATATCAATGTCTGAGTACGCGTCGTGCTGGCCCTCTGCCTCCCTGCCGAAAAAGCAAATGCGGTAAACTTCATCTTGCGCGGCGAACGCATCAATCACATAGCGCTTTAAGGTATCGCGTGTTTTGTATAGCATCACCGGTCACCGGTTCAACGTTCGAAATAACCAGGATGGAAACAGTGAGTAACGGCGGATGGTGTCCACGGTGTAATCCG
The DNA here is from genome assembly GCA_016934645.1 of Anaerolineae bacterium. Next base: position 3,984 of record JAFGSL010000226.1, on the reverse strand, counting down.
TCCCGTGTACAATCGCTGCTGCCGCCAGCAAGCCGCTTTGGATTGCCGGGCCAATGCCCTCGCCCATATCGAGGGTCGCCAGCCCAACAGCATCACCGACGATGAAGGCATTATCCACCCGCACATTGCTGAGATTCTGGCGCAGATAATAGCCGTGCCCTTTTGGTGTAAACGGATAGTTCCGCACAAGCCCCCGGCGCGTCAGCTTCTCCACGAGCATATCCCAGTAACGCATAATCGTGTCGCCGTTGGCTTTGAGGATCTCCACCTTCCCGCCCACGCCGACGTTGATGTAGCCGCCGGCCTTTGGCACGTACCAGGCGTAGCCGGGGAGTTTGTTCTCCGCAAACCAGAGATAGCAGCGCGGATCGGTGTAAGCGTAAGGGAATTCTTCCTCCTGGGTGACGATCAGTGTGTCCGGCGCACGGGGGTGCACATCCTGGAAGAACGTCCGGTAGACCAGGCAGTGCGTCCCACCCGCGCCGACTAGATATTTGCCAAAGTATTCGCCGTCCACCACGTAGCCACCGTCCGCCTGCGCAATCGTCCGCGCGTGGTGTGTGACCACGCGCGCACCCGACCTTTGCAACAGCCAATGGTCGAATTCGATCCGCCGGATGGCGTATTGCCGGGTGGGGAGGGGGAAGCTGATGCCGCGTATTGCGATGCGCAGCGCAGCGAACGTGGTGAAGCTGTGCGGATATTCACCGGGCTGGATGTCCAGATTGGCGAGAACCTGCGGCTGGATCCACCCGGCGCAGAGCTTGACGCGGGGGAACGGTTCACGATCCAGCAGGAGGCAGTCAATATTGTGACGCCACAGATACCAGGCACAGGCAGCCCCAGCCGGCCCACCGCCGATGATGAGAACTTCAGTTTTGATCATTAACTGAACCGGCAGTCAGGCTGTGGCGCGCCAGGACGCGTCATCACGACCTGCCACAATTGTGTGACGCGCGCGCGAAATCCTCCAGCGCTGCTGAGCAGGTAGTAACGCCACATACGATGGAAGCGCTCGTCGTATTTCGCCTTGAGTTCGGGCCAGGCGCGCTCGAAGTTGGCGTGCCACGCCAGCAGCGTCTTGTCGTAGTGCGGGCCGATGTTGTGCCAGTCCTCCATCACAAAAAGGTCTTCCATTGCGGTGGCAAGCTGTGCAATGGAGGGAAGCATCCCGTTGGGAAAGATGTACTTCGTGGCCCAGGGATCGGCGCCAGTCCTGCTGTAGTTGCTGCCGATGGTGTGGAAAAAGGCAATACCGTCCTCTTTGAGGCAGCGATCGGTGACTTCCATATACGTGCGGTAGTTCTTGTAGCCTACGTGCTCCATAATGCCAATGGAAATCACCGCGTCGTACGTCCCTTCGACATCGCGGTAGTCCTGGAGACGCAGTTCTACCGGCAGACCTTGGCAACGTTCCATCCCCAGCTTGACCTGCTCTTTGGACACGGTCACGCCCAACACGTGTGCTCCGTATTTCTCGGCGGCGTATTGGGCAAAGCTGCCCCAACCGCAGCCCAATTCCAGCACGTGCATCTCCGGCCGCAAGCCAATCTTTTTGCAGACCAACTCCAGCTTCGCTTCCTGGGCTTCATCCAGCGTTGCGGCGTCTTTCCAATAACCGCAGGTGTAATTCAAACGTTTGTCCAGCATCGCTTCGTACAAATCGTTGCCCAAGTCATAATGGTGCTCGCCCACCTGGAACGCCCTGGCACGCGATTGCAGGTTGAAAAAACGCGATTTCAGGGCATGAAGCAGGATTCCCAAGTTGCCCTTTACCTTGTCCCGCAGATTAGCGCGGAGGGCCTTGTTGACGAACTCATCCAAAGCCGCACACTCCCACCAACCTTCCATGTAGGACTCACCAAGCCCCAGGGTCGTTTGCTGCAACACACGTTCATAAAAAAGCGGATTCCGCACCTGGATGTCCCAGGGATTTGATCCATTGACTTCGATACCAGCAAGGGAAAACAATCCCCGGACGATAATCTCCGATTGTTGCACCGCCATAATGACCTCCTTTCTATGATGATTGTACTCCTTAAAATATCCCTATGCAACGTGTAACCAAAGACTACAAAAATCTCAGCAGACACTTGCATCGCGCGTGTTGTTTGTCCAACGCAAGACATGGTCAATCAGATGAATCATAAGACTTTTGTAGTCTGGCTGTCACATGCTACAATGCACGTGAAATCACCTGGGAGGCGCGTACGATGAATAATGACGGGCGTGTGTTCTGGAAATGGGGTCCGGCGTGTTTGGCGATCGTGATAGGCATATTGCTGATCAGCAGCCTAGCCCCTGCGATAGCCCAATCAGACCAATATCCCGGCTTTCGCGTCGAGGGCCGCTATCTCTACGACCGCTTCGGCAACAAAGTCATCCTGTATGGCGTGAACAAGATGGTCATCTACACCGACCGCGACGGCATCCCGGCATTTCCCGAAATCGCCAAGACTGGCGCGAATGTCGTGCGCATTGTCTGGCTGACAGAAGGTTCGCCGGAAGAGCTGGACATTGCCATCACCAATGCCGTCAACAACCAACTCATTCCCCTCATGGATTGTCACGATTCGACGGGGGAATGGGATTCTATGCAAGCTTGTGTCGATTACTGGGTGCGGTCCGACGTCCTCGCTGTACTCAAAAAGCACGAAGCATACCTGCTCGTCAACATCGCCAACGAAGCCGGCAGCAGCAAGGTCCAAGACGAACAATATCGTGCGGGATATGCGTTGGCGATCTGGCGGATGCGCGCGGCAGGCATCCACGTCCCGTTGATCATCGATTCCTCCAGGTGGGGACAGGATATCGACGGCTTGCAGGAAAATGGCCCGTACCTCATCCAGAACGATCCCGACCACAACCTGATGTTCTCCATCCACATGTGGTGGCCCAGTTCGCAGCGTGGGAATGTGCAGCAGCTCGTCATTGATGAGATCAAGGAATCGGTAGATTTGAATCTGCCGCTCATCGTCGGCGAGTTCGCGCACAAAGGACCTGGCTGTACCTGCTGTATCCCCTACCAGACGATCATCGAACAGTGCGCGCTCAACGAAATCGGCTATCTACCGTGGTCGTGGGGGCCGGGGAACGGCGATTGCGGGGAGATGGATATGACCGAGGATGGCATGTTCGACACGCTGCACGACTGGGGACTGGAAGTCGCCATCACCAGCACGTACAGCATCCACAACCTCGCCGTGCGCCCGGAGTGGCTCGTCGCCGCGACGCCCATTCCCACACCAACGTCCCCGCCCACTCCCACCCCTCTTTCCGCGCCTGAAGGCATCATCTCCGTCGGTCGGCCCGTTGAAGTCTCCTCCGTGGAGAACAGTGACGTGACGGGTGAGAAAGCCGTGGACGGGCGGCTGAACTCGCGCTGGTCGTCCGAGTACACCGACCAGCAGTTCATCACGATCGACCTGGGTGAAGTCCGCGACATCGCCCGCATCGTGCTGGTCTGGGAAACAGCCTACGGTAAAGAGTATAAGCTGCAAGTCTCCGACGATGGCGCGACGTGGACGGACATCGTCCACGAAACGGCAGGCGATGGGGGGCAGGATGATCACGTCGTCGCGACGCGTGGGCGCTACGTGCGCATGGAGGGACTGAAACGCGGGACAGAATGGGGCTATTCGCTATGGGAATTCTGGATCTTCGACCGGGCCGACGTTCCGCTGCCGGAGCCGGATGAGACGGGCGACGTCACTGCCCTGGCCGATCTGCGCCCCGACCTCGTCGTGAGCAAGGTAAGTTGGATCGAAGACCCACCCATCAAAGATGAGGGCGTGACGTTCCGCGCTGTCGTCGAAAACCGGGGCAGCGCCGCCGTGCTGGGTGGTTTCCGCTGTACGTTTTGGGTCAATAACGAACTCGTCAGTTTGGCCGAAACCACCTATCCCCTGTCACCCGGCACGGAGATGATCCTCATCGCCAACGACGGGCCAGATGGCAATCCGCGCTGGGAACCCGACGACACCG
>JAFGSL010000225.1 GCA_016934645.1 Anaerolineae bacterium | reverse complement strand
TGACCGCGAAGCGCGGTTGGCTAACCTCTTCGCGCAGCAGGCGGCGGCGGCGTTGGATAACGCCCGGTTGAACAAAGACGCTCAACGCCGCGCCGAGGAATTCTCGCTGCTCTCACAAGCCGGCATCGACCTGCTCCCGATCCGCGATATGGGGCAACTGCTGGATCGCGCCGCCGACTGGACCCGGCGCATCTTCGATGTCCCGCACGCTGTCGTCTATCTGCGTGACCCTGCCACTGACGTGTTTGTGTCCGGTCGTAGTGCGGACTCAATGGAGCATACCTTGATCAGTCAGACCGGGGCCGCGCCTAGCTCTGGTGGTCTGGCCGAAGTGATTATGGAGACGCGCGAGGGCTTGATCATCCAGGATACACGGGAAGACGCACGGGAGAACAGTCGCCATCTGGCCGAAAGCGGGTTACTCTCACGCATGGGCGTGCCGTTGCGCGTCGGCGAGGACGTTTTGGGCGCGGTGCTCATCAGCGGGGCGGAAGCGAACCAGTTCGGTGAGCGTGAGTTGAACCTGCTGGAGTTCCTGGCGACGCAGGTCTCTTCGGCGATCCAGAATGCGCTGCAATTTGACCGCACGGAAGCGGCGTTGAGCGTGGTGCGCCGGCAGGCGCGTTACCAGGCCAACGTCTCGCAGGCGGCAGCCCTGTTAACCGAGCGTGGCACCGACGCTGTCTCCGACGTGCTACGTCTGCTCGGTGAAGCCTCCGGCGCTGCAGGGGTGCTTTATCTGGAGTATTACGCGATCGAAGACGCCACTCTCGCGGTTGTTGCCGCGGGTGACGGAGACGAGAGCGCCTCGCACTGGCAGTCACGGGCGATGTGGTCGGCGGCTTCAGCCGATGTTTCTGTTGCCCCACAGTTGCTTCACGTCCCACTTGAACGAGTGCAACGCTGGGCCGATGAACTTATCGGGAAACCTTATCTGGCGCTCCAGCCCGATGCTCTCCACGACGAGGAACGGGAATTGATGCAGATGCTCGGATTCAACACCCTGCTGGCATTGACCGTGCGCGGCGAGGCCCTCTATCCCAACATTATCCTGCTGGGCCGCGCTGATGGCGACATCACCTGGGAGGAAGAGGAAATCGTGGCGATGCAAACCGCCGCCGCCACGCTCTCCAACACCATCGCCCGTGAACGGGTCTTCGAGGAAGTGCAGGCTTCGCGCACCGAGACCGAGGCCCTCTATCGCGGTAGCGCCGAACTGAACCTGGCGCAAACCTACGACGGCATCCTCAACGTGGTACGCGCGCACACCGCGTTGGGTGAAGGCGCGCATCACGTCTCCCTGCAACTTTTCAACCGCCCGTGGACGGATACGCAGGAGCCAGATTATGCCGAGGTGGTGGCTTACTGGACGATGACCGGGATCGACGTGATGCGCGAGCGTTACCGTGTGGATGAGTTCCCTCTGGCGCGCGTGATAGCGCGTGACCCCGGTTTGACGCTCATTGAGGACGCCGAGCACGACACGCGCTTCACACGGCGGAATCGCGCGTTGTTCTTCCGCCTCTACGGTGCGAGGAGCGTTCTCTTTGTGCCGCTGATCGCCAGCGGGCAGCGCATCGGTTTCTTGAACGCGCTGTACCCGGAGCAAGTGCGCTTCTCTGAACAGGAGCGCCGCCGGTTGGAAAGCCTGTCGCAGCAGGCGGCCATCGCTGCGCAGAACCGTCTACAACTGCTCACGATTGAGGCGCGCGTCAACCGCGAGCGGATGATCCGTGAAATCACCGAGCGCATCCAGGCTGCGCCGGATGTTCAGGGGGTGTTGCAGGCTGCCGTGCGCGAATTGGGTCGCGCCTTTGCCACACCGCGTAACATCATCCAATTCCGTCCGCCGCAGGCTTCGGAAGACGAGAAGGCCGGTGATGATCGTGCCTGAACACGTCGAACACGTTAGGTGCAGCCGCGTGCGCCGTATACATTTTGATGGTGGGAATGGCTGTTTGAGGTGACGATGAAAGATAAAGAAAAGCGCAAAGAAGAACTGGCCCAGGTCTTGCCTCCGGTGGATGAATCCGTTGAGAGCGAACACGACTCGCGCCAGCATCCATCAGATTCCCTGGAGCAGCGCTACGAACAGGCACAGCGCCACGCTGAGCAGTTGGAGACGTTGAGTGTCGTCGAATCCGCGCTCTTTGAGACCACCAGCGAGGCCGAGATGTTGGATGTGTTCATCCTGGCTGTGCGCGACCCCGCACATCTCACAGCCTGGTTGCTCTACGCGCACGTTGATGCCGAAGACACTACGCCTGATGATGCGTCGGCAACGCGCGCGCCAACCACGCAAGTCGTCGCATCTTGGTACGATGGCGGCATTCAAGTCGATGATCCTGCGCTCAACAAACCGCTGCCGCCAGATCACCTCCCATTGACGCATCTGTGGGCAGAAGACCCTGGCAGAATTTTCTACGCAGTGGACGTTCAGCAAGCGCCCAAGGTGGACACCGACTTGCGCGAATGGGCTGCCGCGAACGGAATACAAACGTTGATGGTGTTACCGATGTTGAGCGGGGGGCATTTGCAAGGCGTGATCGTGTTGCAATGGGCCAAACCTTACCCCCTGTCGGCGTCCGAGCAGTTCGTCCTGCGCCGTTTGTTGCGTCCAACGGTAGCGCTACTGGCGCGGCGGCGCGCTTATCTCTCCGAGGAATCGGCCCGCGCCGAAAACGCACAGCGTGCCGCCCAATTCCAGACGGCGGCGGAAGTGGCGCGCGCGGCTTCGTCGATCATCGATCTGAACGAACTTCTTCCGCGGGCCGTGGAACTGGTCCGTGAGCGTTTTGCCCTGTACTACATCGGCATTTTCCTGGTCGACGAAACAAGGCGCTGGGTGGCCCTACGCGCCGGATCCGGAGAAGCTGGTCGTGTCATGCTGGAAAACAAACATGGCTTTCCCGTGGGCAGTGATTCGATGATCGGCCGCTGTGTGTCGGAGGCCCGGCCGCAGCTCCCTGAGCGTGTAGAAACCGCTGTGCGCTACGTCAACCCACTTCTTCCCGACACCACGGCGGAGATTGCTCTGCCGCTCATTAGCCGCAACCAGATGATCGGCGCGATATCGATCCAGTCGAGCAAAATCCGTATCTTTTCTGAGGCCGACGTCATCATCCTGCAAACCGTGGCCGACCAGTTAGCCAACGCCATCCAAAACGCGCGTCTTTTCGAGCAACTCAACACCTCGCTGACCGAGAGTGAGATGCAGACCGAAGTGAGCGTGGCCATCAACGAGGCGCAGTCCGTTGAGGCGATCACACGCGCAGCGGCCCAGGTTGGTGAGTTTATTGGCATGGAGGGGGTGTCTCTGCGTTATTTTACCCATTGGGACGTGGACGGTACACCGTTGATACAGGACATTTATGGCGTCATCGGGCATAACGGCGGCTCGGAATTCCGCCAGCAGAAAAATGTCGGCGTAAATCACGAGCTTTTGACGCGGTTTTTCGGCGATACGCAGCAGACGCGGCGGGCGCAGACATCCGGCGCGATCTCTGTTTTCAACGATCTATCCACTGAGACCAGCATCCCGGAAGAATTGCACCAGTATTTGCTTCAGCAGGGATACCGGAGCATGATCATGGCGCCACTCAGCGCCCGGAATCGGTTGCTGGGATTTTTGACATTTTATAGTGAAAATCCCGTGGAGAATTTACCGACGCGCTATGTCCAGGTCTTTGTGCGCACACTGATCGATGAAGTGGCAACGGGTCTAGATCGCTACATCCTCTTGCGCGAGCGCGAGCGCCGCGCCGAGCATATGGAGACGGCGCTGGAGGTCTCGCGTTACGCTGCTTCGATGTTGGACGAGGAAGCCTTGCTGGCTGAGGTCGCGGAACTGATCCTTGAACGCTTCAACTATTACTATGTGAGTACCTACATGGTGGATGACTCCGGCCGGTGGGCCGTGCTCTATGCCGGCACCGGTGAAGCCGGGCGTACGATGATGGCGCAAGGGCATCGCTTACAGGTAGGCGGCGACTCGATGATTGGCCAGTGTGTTTCTGCCGCCGCTCCACGCATTGCCATGGATGTCGGTAAGGAAATGTATCGTTTCGACAATCCTCTTTTGCCCGATACGCACTCTGAATTGGCGTTGCCCTTGATCAGTCGCAACGTCGTCATTGGCGCGGTCAGCATTCAATCCACTGAAGTCGCTGCCTACTCAAGAGAAGACGTCACGATCCTGCAGACAATGGCGGATCAGTTGGCGACGGCGGTGGGGAACGCGCGGCTCTTCGCGGAATCGCAAGCCAGCCTCGAAGAGTTACAACGCCTGCAACAGCGTTACGCCCTGGACATGTGGGAAGGCTATGTCGCCAAACAGGATGTATTTGGTTTTACCTATGACCTTAACGAGGTTTCTCCTGTGTCTGGTGACCAGTTTACCGCCCCCGATGAATACTGGGGTGGGCAATTGATCACCCGTAGCGGCGGCGATGGCGGCGATGGTGCGCTCTTGGTTGCGCCCTTTGACGTGCGTAGCGAACCGGTGGGCTTCTTGAGCTTCGAGGAACCGCACAGCGCCCGCGAATGGACCGACGACAACGTCGCCGTCATCGAAGCGGTGCGCGAGCAGTTGTCGCTGGCGTTGGAGAACCGCCTGTTGATCGATCAGTCGCAGAACGCGTTGCGTGAAGCCCGTGCCCGTGAGCGCGAAGTGCGCTTCCTGCAAGAAGTCGCCGCCTTCCTGAATGCCACCGACAACGTCGTCGCCGTGCAAGCCGAATTGCGCGATCGCTTGCAAGCGTTCATTCCGGTAGATTCGATGTCCATCGTTGGCTACGACGTCAACCGCGCGCTACATTTCCTGGGCGACCCGGCCGGTGATGCCGTCGATGTCGAAGAATGGAGCGCCATCGACCTGCGCGAAGAGACCGGCTACGCGCTGGTGGTGGAGCAGGGCAATCCGTTCATCCAGGAAGATATCCGTATCAATCCCCGTTTTTGGGAAGATGGCCGTCTGGTGTCGGCGGGGATGCTCTCCCGGGCCATCTTGCCTTTGCAACTGGGTACGCGCATCCTGGGGACGTTGAACCTGGAGAGCAGCCAGATCAGCGCATTCTCCCGTCCCGAACTGATGCCCGTCTTGGGACAGGTAGCGGCCCAAGTTGCCTCCGCCATCGAGCGCGCCAACCTGCTCCAACGCGCTCAGGAGAGCGCCGGGGAGTCACGCACCCTTTACGAAGCCACCAGCGCCCTCGCCGAAGCGACTAGCTACGAGACCGTGCTGCGTGCTATCGTCGGGCATACCATCGTCTCCGAGTTTGCCTGGGCTGAAATTGCTATGTTCACCCCTGACCCGGAGACCGGCGAAGAGAATAGCCTGCTGGAAATCGTCAGTTCGTGGAGCAGCAGCCCGGCGGTGAAGATGATGGAAGTGGGGCAGCGCATCCCGGTGAACGAATTCCCGGCCCTGCAACTGCTCCCACCTGGCGAGCAACTGTTCATCTGCGAAGATATGACAGCCACTACCGACATAGACCCCGACATCCAGGCGCTCTACCTGCGGCAGGGTGTGCGGGCAATTGTGATAGCGCGACTGTCAACCGTGGGTGTCGGTACCGGCGGCGAGATTGGTCTGTTACGGATTCGTTTCTCCGAGCCATACCATCCTTCGGAGCAGGACATACGTCTCTACAACAGTATTGCCGACCAGGCCGCAGTGGTGCTTTCTAACCAGAAGCTACTACAGCTATCTGAAGCGCGCACCGAGCAACTAACGGCTGCCGTGGACTTTGCTAACCTGGCGACGGGCTTGGCGGAACGTGAGGATTTACTCAGACAATCGGTTGATTTCTTCAAGAAACGTTTCGGCTTTTACTATGTTAGCCTTTTCATGCTCGACGAAGACGGCGAGTGGGCCGTCTTGCAGTCGGGAACCGGGGATATGGGCGAAAAACTGTTGCGCATGGGTCAACGCGTGCGTGTAGACGATACGTCGATGATCGGCTGGTCAATCCTCAATGACCGGCCCCGCATCGCGCAGGATGTGACGCGCGACCCGTTGTACTTCGATAACCCGCTGTTGCCTGACGTGCGCTCGGCAATCGCGCTGCCGCTCAAAAGCCGTGGTCAGATCAACGGCGCGCTCAGCATCGAGAGTAGCCAGCGCTTCGTCTTCACCACCGAACTGGTTTCGACGCTGGAACTTATGGCGACGCAACTGGCGAATATGCTCGAAAGCGCCGACCTGTATGACCGCTCGCAAAGCTCGCTCGCTGAGACCCGCATGTTGTATCGCATCGCGCAGCAGATTACGGATGCCGCAACGGTAGAGGACGTCTTCA
>JAFGSL010000224.1 GCA_016934645.1 Anaerolineae bacterium | reverse complement strand
GGCGGAGCTATTGATGTTTTTGGAAACCCGTTATCAGCAACCGCCCCCTGTCGCAAATGATTCTCAATCCGAGGAATGACAACGTCACAAGCTACACCGATAATGGCCAAAGCTTGTCGACGACTTAACGGTTTTTTTAAGATTTCGGACTATTGTGGAGGAAGGAAATTATGAAGCACTCGCGTTATTCATTCAGCCGTATCATGATCGTTGTAGGTGTTTTGCTTGTCCTGGCTGCAGGCGGTTTGTCTGCCGTCAACGCTGCCGACGATACCGACCCGATGCAAGCCGTGCAAAAGGCATGGGCGCGCGCCGCGCAGACCGGGGCCTATCAGTTTCGCACGGAAATTGTGCAGACGACCTATCCTGCGCCCGCGCTCGCCAATGTGGGGCGCGGCAGCCGTGTGGAGAGCGTCTACATCGAAGGGCAGACGGATACGGCCCAGCGCCAGTTCCTGATGACGTTGTGGAACGAGGGCGGCAACGCGCTGAACGGTCAGGACTCGGTTGAGATTCGCCTCGACGGCGACAAGACGTATGGCCGCGCGAGCGGCGGCGAGTGGCAGGAGATGTCCGATTTCGCCGGGGCGTTTGCGCCCGGCAACGACTTGATGGCGTATCTGTCCGGCGTCAAAGACGTGGTCGAGGTGGGGCCATCCGTCAGTCTGCCGGACTCCTCCTACGCCGTCTACGCCACCCAATATGCCTTCACGCTTGATGGGCCGAGCCTGGCGCGTTACGTCCGCGACCAACTGGAAGCGGAACTGTCGCGCAAGGGCGAGCTGCCGGCCGGCATCACGCTCGATGTTTCCAACGTCTACCACGACGCGACCGGCGAGGGCGCGATGTGGATTGGGGCGGATGGCTTGCCCCTGCGCCTGTCGCTGCACATCCTATACCCACGCCAGGTCAACGGCGAACAGATCGAGGCCGAGCTGAAGACCGATTTCGCCAATTACGCCGTGGCCCAGGCGCCCGGGCCGGCTAAAGCGCTCGCCTCTGCTCTGGGACTGCCGCAGACGGCGAGTGGCTGGCAGACCGCCGGAGTGCAAAGTGGCCTGCTGCTGGCGATGGTCGGCTTGCTGCTCATGCTCATCACGCAAAGCCACTCGCGGGTCGTGTACGCGGCCGTCGTCGTGGTCGTCATTCTCTCGATGCTCGTTACCCCGCTGCTCAACAGCCTGCAGGCGGCGGCGTTTATGGATGAGCAGACGGCCAAGCAAGCGGCGATGGAGCAGGAACAAGACGAACAATCTCGTTTCGCTGAAGCGCAGGCCGAGCAAGCGGACCCGAAGTGGGATCCAAACCAGGACCCGTTACAAGCCATTGCCCCTGGGAACGCCAGCATCCTGCTGGCCTCGGATTCGCTGCAAGCTGGCACCGCGCCACCCACGCCACTTCCACACAACGTGACGTTGGCCCAAACCAGTGCGGAAGACGATCCCTATGCCGGATGCACCGACGAGGAAAAGGCGACCGACACGGACCAGGACCTGCTGACCGACTGCCAGGAAAGCGTGATCGGCACCGATCCTGCCGACCGGGATGATGACGGCGACGGCCTGTGGGACGGTTGGGAAGTGCTGCGCCTGGGCACCGACCCGCTTGATTGGGATACCGACGGCGACGGCATCAGCGATTACCTGGAAGTGGAAGGCTTTGTCTATCAGGGCAAACGCTGGTATAGCAATTCCAACAAGGCGGATACGGATAAGGACGGCCTGGCGGATAACGTGGAATGTCCCGAACGCCGCACCGTGGATGGCGTGACGCCGAGCGTGGACACGGTCTGCCGCGACACCGACGGCGATGGCACGCCCAACCTATTCGACGCCGACAGCGATGGCGACGGCGTGCCCGATCAGATCGACCTCTCGCCGTTTACCGTGGTGGGGCAAGCGACACCGTTTAGCAACACCAATCCCTTTGAATGGAAGGCGAGCAATTTCGCGCCCAAATCCGGGACGACGAGCTATTATCCTGTGGTAGCGGATTTCCAGTTGCGCCCGGTCGATCCCAAACACCTGACGTATGTGATGAACGTCCTTGATTGGCCGAGCGGCGATGAGCAGGGGCAGATTCAACGGCGCACGGGCAACGACGCCACCTTCGCCGATGCGATGTCACCGAGCGAGGCCGCCGCAGACCCGCGCGCGCAGAACGGTGACGTGCGCCTCGTCCCGATGCTCGAAGTGGAGTTGAGCGGCGACAATCTGCCGCTCCCGTTTACCACCGCGATGCAGACCCGCGTGCAGCTTCAGGGCGTGGACACCTCCTGGCCGGTCAGCACCACGCCGCCGGTCTTTACGACGTGGCTTTCGGCCACGTTGGACTTCAAAAAGAGCGGCACATCTTCCGCGCCGGCGACGGCTGTCGAGGTGCGGCTCGCCTCCGGCAGTTCCTTCGAATGGATGGGCGTGTACGCCGGAACGTGCGGCAGTCCGGGGGACAAGGTGGGCGAAGTGACGGTCGCCAGTCCGCCGAACCCCTATACGTGGATCCTCGACGGCGTCCGCCTGACGAATGTGGCCGATGGCGAGCACTTCGTCATCATGTCCGGGGCCGGGCACACACCGGCCTGCGCGCAAATTCCCGATTTGACGACCGCTGGGTACACCGACCGCATGGTCGATCCCGCGCCGTTGGAGGCTTACGGCGTCACCGCGCGCGACCAGGCGGATACAGAACATCCGGGCGAATCCGGCGCGGTAGCGCTCTACGTGCCGGTCAACGTCGTGCCCGACGCTTCGGGCGGCGGGCGGGTGGCCTTCTCCGCGCGCATGCCCTACTTCCCCAACAATGGCAGCCTGGGCAGCGCGGCGCAAAAGGTGCGCCTGGTGTGGATGGTGCAGGTGCTCTCCGACATGTGCAAGCAAATGCCGGGCGACATCAGCAACGAAGACGCCGAAATCTGGTGTGACTACCGGGAAAGCTGGGACCTGAACGTCTCCGAGGTCGTGCACATGTACAGCGACGACTGGTATCTCACCGGCCTGTCGGTGCGTGAAGATCACGGCTTCAACATGGCGATCCTGTGGGAGGATCCCGCCGCCAAGGCGACGCCCGAGGAACGCCAGATGGACAACTGGCTGTGGCCACTCTCGGTGGGCCTGGAAGAGGTCTTCCTGACGGGCCGCGACGCGGACGGCAACGACGTGCGCGACCTGGGCGTGGCGACGACCTACGACGGTCTCACCGTCGCCGATGACACGATCAGCCGCCGCTTCGACGCTCCGCTGCCCTCCACCGTCACCGAGACGCTGCGCTGGGGGATACCGACCACGGCCACGCTCCAGGTTGAGACGGTGACCTATCCCACGCAGGATCACGTGGCCTTCGTGATGATGTCCGACACGCTGCGCATCCTCAATACCAACTTCGCCGCCTACACCGACGCCACGCCGAGCCTGTTGTTTGCCCGCGAGGAATACTATCGCGAGGCCAACCTGGATACGCAGGAGACGCGCACGATCGTCGACGATCTGGTGACTTTCAACCTGACCGGACAACAGCTTAATACCATCGCCGCGATCAACTGGGCGCCGTACCGCTATCGTAACGGCGCGTGGAATGCCTTCCCGCTGGCCGAATATTGGGATCTGCTCGGCGTACGGCTGAAGGCAGCCCTGCCGCTCGTGGCGGATACCCCTGCTGACGTTGCTGAAGATATCCGCGACGGGCAGATCGCCGTTGCCCGCTCATACTATCTGGCGCTCAACCAGGGGCGGACGAGCCTGGCGGCGGTGGGCAATACCCCGCTCTATCCGTATAACCCGCTCCAGGGCGACGGCTCGCTGGCGATGAGCATCTCCTACCTGATGACCCATTCCGTCTACGGTGCGACGGTGGGCGGGGGAAAGGGCATCGTGGCCGTCACCGAAATGATCGCGGACGCGGCCTACCGTGCTTTTAAGATCGAGATGAATTATGCGGGCCTGGGGGGCAGATTCTCCGCAGCCGGCATCACCGGGCCGAAGGACGTCTTCTGGCTCATCGGGCGCGGCGTCAAGAATATGCTGGCGGAGAAGCTGAACAGCCTTTTCGATACCCTCGCCGACAAACTGAACAGCGGCAAAAAGTTCGGCGCGGCGGTCGGGTTGGCGATTGTCGGCGCTTCGCTGCTGATTATCGCGGTGGTTGTGGGCTTTGCCTTTGTTAAATTCGAGTTGATGCTCAACCTGATTATCTCGGTGACGATGGCGATTGTACAGGTGGTCCTGGCAATCAAGACCGTTTATGAAGCGTATACCAAAACGCTGGCCGCCATCTCCAGGGCCACCGTGGTCTGCGCCGTCATCGGCTTCGTCATTGGCGTGGTCGTGGCCTTTGCCGGCGCCATCGTCACGATTGTCGCCGGTCATCTCAAGATGAGCAGCGTCGCCGCTCACGCCGCGATTGCCGACTTCATCGCCTATGCCATCGTCACAGCCATCATGCTGGCGATCTCCTTGATCCCGGTTGTGGGGCAGATCATCGCTGCCATCATCGGCGCTTTCGACGCGCTGGTGGCGGCAATCTGCGGCCTCGCGTCGGTGATTGTGGGAGAAGATGTGAAGAAGACGGCCGTCGGCCAGTGGCTTTGCAAGGGCCTCACCGGCTGGGCCGCCGAGGCGATCAAGTGGTTCATCTTCAGCGCCCGCGCGCTGACCGATCTGCAAGACCCCGACCGGCTCCAATTTGGCCGCTTCGGCTACGACCTGGAAGAGCCGGATGAGGGGATGGCAGTGGGCAACAACCTCTATCTCACCCTCGATCTTACCACGACCATCAAGCTGGTATCTCTCATCCCACCTACCGATGAAATGGTCGAAAACTGGAAAAGCGGCACGAATCTGATTCCGGTGGATTGGAAGTCCCTCTCGTATTGGTGGCAGTTTTCTGACAGCAATGTGAAGCGCTCAACGTTCCAGTACGAAATTCAGAACGAAGAAGCCGATCTCGAAGGCGTGGACCTGGATCAAATGACGAATGCGTGGCAGGCGGTCGGCGCGGCGCACACGTTCTACGCCAATCCCACACCCGCAAGTGAGGCGATTCCCCTGGATACGGCCGGCATCAACCGGCCCGTCCAGGCAACCTTGACCGAAGGGGTGGACGTGGCGACGCAGGAGTGTTGGACCGTCCCCAACCCGCTGATGCCGCT
>JAFGSL010000027.1 GCA_016934645.1 Anaerolineae bacterium | reverse complement strand
GCTCTGCACCACCGTCACCGTGTAGTCGCGTACCGCGTCACACACCCTCTTTTGAGGACCTGTTAAAGTACATCCCAGGCGCTCCTCGATAAACCGGACCGGACGCGCCTGATACTGCTCGAACTCAATCCCCGGATTCTGGCTCGGCATCTCCTTCAGCTGGGCCAATAACGCTGCTTTCGCCGCCGGAGGCCACTCGCGCCAATTCGTGCTCAATGAGGGCATCTAACCCCTCCACATCGACCTGTAAAGCCTGACCCTTCTGCAACAATACAATCCGCGCTGCTAAATCCCCGTCCGCCAGCGCCAGCAGCATCGCGCTGGCCGCCGTCCGATAATCCGCCCGATCCTCACCATTAGCATTGAGGGCGGTATTCCGTAGGCCTTGTAGCGCGTCCACACTCCCTTGCGCGATAGCCTTGCGCCGTTCCTTTAACGCCTTTGCTTCTACTGCTGCCACTTCCACGTCGGCCAGCGCCAGCGCCTTCTCTGTGCACAATTCCAACGCCCGCGCAATCTCCGGCTTGTACTGCCATTTCTGATACCACACCCGCTGATTGCACGCCTGCTCCGTCTCAAAGACCCTGGCCCACGGCGTATTGGAGGCCGTTGCACTCGCCAGCATAATCACCGTCGCGCGCTTTTTCGCCGCCTCCGCGCCTCGGATCATCGCCAGCGCCGCCTTTACCTCACTATCAAACCACCCCTCGAACGTCTCAGTCATTGCCTAAAATTACCTTCCGCTAACTACGATACCCGGAAGTTTACTTCCCGATCGCTTACCATTCACTTAACATCTCCCAGGTAATTCCGTAATCGTGTCAGCTTCTTTACTACGCGAAATCTGTCTCGTGCTTTCAAAACAAGCTGGGCAGCGCCTCTCTTCCGTCACCGTCCCGCACCGCTTGCAAATTACCGGAAGCAAAAATTTGACCGCTGCGCTTGTCTGGGTATCAACAGTCGGGCCTGTGCAGATTTTCGTCCTCCGTACCAGCCTCGCTTGTTTCATAGCCTTCTGTAGCCATCCTTACATCCTGTAATTCACCCCATCCGCCCAGCATCCGCGCTTGTGCCTGTGCCAATCTCCATTTCCGCGATCCACCGCCCAGGCTAACAATGCTGCGCGGTCGCCCGCCACGCTTGCTGCGCCGCCGGCACTCGCACATCCAGCCTAAATATTGCTTACCACAAAATTTACAGATCTTCATCGCCCATTCCCATTAGCGTCAGTTCGTCCAGTTCTGCCTCGTCCGGTCCCATCGCCGTAACCAGCCCATAACTCGACGCTCCGGAGCGTAATGGCACCTCCCGGGCTTCATCCACCGCAGCATAGAAATCGTTCTTCCAGAAGGGCGGGATGTAAGTCCATCCTGGACAGATCGTGTAATTGGTTGTGCGATTGAGACAACGCATCGCCCACTCGTTATGCCCCAGCACGTTCTGCCCATCGATGCCGTACTCATCCATCAGCCACACGACCAATCGCGCCGCGGCAGTCAGCGCCGCCTGCGTTGGGCGTGTCTTGTGCAGCGCCCCATTGAGCGCGATACTCACGTGCTCATTGCGGTGCCCGCAGTTATCGTGCCACGGGCCATAGGTTACATCCAGGCAGCAGATAATCTCACCCGTCGGCTGAATCCAGAAATTGTATTGTGTCCTGGGCAGGCCCTTCCCGCCCTGCGCTTGCGGCTTGGTAATATAGCGCGCTGTCACAAACGGATCGCCATTCGACGCGACATGGTGAATCGTAATGCCCGTGATCTGTGCCGGCGTGCGCTTCCACCAATCCGTTATCCCGTTAGCCACCAACCACGGATCATCGGGCGCAAGGTTTACCGGCAATGCGTCCCGGATGTCAGTCCACACCGGCGCGCCAGGCGCGTGCTCGTGAGCCAACCCGTCAGCGATCTCGCGCAACAGCACCGCATTCTCGTCCAATCCGTTCACCGCCTGCTCCAAAGCCTGCGCGATGTCATATAGTTGTGATAGCATCCTCGGCCTCCCGCTTGCAACATACCGGACAACGCATATCCTCATCGAGCGGCGTCCCACAACGAATACACAACTTACGCTCATCCGCGTAGGATTCCGCGATCTTCACTAACTCGCCGCGCGCGCCGGTCAGTTCATCACACAGAACCGCCAGGCGTTTCGCCAGTGCGATCATCCGCTTGAAAAGTGGAGACTTTTGCAACTTCATGGTATCAATGCCCCGCTCTGTCCAACGGCCCACAAAACCCCCACGATGACCGCCGTCAACGCAATTGTGCCCGCCAGAATCGTGGCCCACTTCCAACCGCGCAACCACGACTCCCACTTGCTAAAATCCTTCGTGCAGGTTTCAAGCTGATTCACCCGCACCCCCACCGCATTGATCTTCTGGATATACTGGTTCAACGGGCTGGTCTCCGTCTTCAGCGCGTCGATGTCGCGCGTCAACTGCCTGATCTCACTAGACAAAACAGTGAAACTGGCCGTGAACTCATTGTCACGGCTTTTGAGATCAGCAATCGCGCGCGCCTGCTCCTCGTCGTGCTGCTCCAGCCGTTGCTGAGCCGCCGCGATCGTGTCCAGACGCGCCAATATCTGTGGGATGCGTTGCACCTCCACAGCAATCGCGCGTAGCTGCTCGATGATCATTTGTTGGGCAGTTTCCATCCACGCTATGCCTCACGTCGCGCCGCACGTTCCGCCGGTTTGATAATGCCCAGATACGCGGCCTGACTGCCGGCCCATCCCACAAATCCAGCGGCCAGCGCCCGCCAATACGGCTCGATGGCTACCCACACCTGCGCTGGCACAAACTGCAACAGCACCTGCGCCAAGATCGGCAACCCGATGCTTAGCCCCAGCACGAGAATATTTTTCTTATCCGGCGCAAGCTGCTGGAACCACTTCACCTTCTCGGCTAGAAACGCGAGTACAAACCCTGCGCCAACACCCTGCGCCAACAATTGCAACACATCGATCAATCCAGGAATCTCCATCGTTACCCTCCTGCGAATGCCGCGGTGATCACATCCAGATCGCCTCCCTGTAGATAATAACTCTGCCACTCCGGGCCGCCGCCGGTCGTGAATAAACACGCACCATATAAGCGGTCATTGTGCGTGGCGTTCCAGTTCATGTACCAGGCGTTGCACCACAGCAGCTCGTCGCGGTAACGCTCGATGCTGCCTGCGTACTTCCACCCCAAACCCGGATTCAGCGCAATTACCGTGCTCGGTGCAGAAGTGTGATGCAGCGCCGCATACGAAAGCGCCATCTCACTCAAAGGCCGCACATTGCGTACCTGATCGCCCTCGTACTCAACCACCGCCGTCGCATTCGGCCAGCGCCGCCCTGGCTTTAAGGCATCGGGAGCCATCGATATAGCCGCAGCGTAGCTCTCGTAGACCGCCGCGCCGCACGCGCCCCCCTCGCCCAAAATCCACAACGGATACAAGCCATGCGCATTGAAAATCTGATCGTCCTTCGCAAACCGCCCCCCGTACCACTCCCACGTCTGCTGGTACAGCAGCGGTCTATCTGGCACGCTCGGATAGTAAGAGTGCTTGCCCAACAGGTGGCCACCCGCGCAAGCCTTCTCCACCATTGGCAACAGCGGCATAAGATCGGCCTCCGTCGCGTGTGGATTTCCTACCGGAGCCGTATACACCACGCCGCGCAGATTCAACCCGCTGCGTTCGATCGCGTCCATAAGCGCCACGTCCCACACGGATGCAGCGACATTGTTGCCCATAGCCCCACACTCGTACCACTCGTTGCCCGATACGATGTAGATCGGTGGCATTGTGAAATCGCGCAGATCGAAATGCGGAGAGAGGTCCTGGATATAGCGGTTCACAAACCCCGCTGCCTGGGTAGGATCGAAGCGATTCAGTCCATTCTCCACCCGACGATGCACCAGCAACATCTGTGAGCGCCATTGCCGCGCCAACGACAGCTCTAATCCGCCGCCGCCCGCCGTGACCACCTTGATCGCCGGTGGGCGCGCGTTGCGGACGAAATCTTCAACCCCCGCACCGGTAGTCGGTGTCCAATGCAGCAGGATCGCCGGACCCTCTGGGCGCAAATTCACCGGAGGGAGCACCGGCGGCAATGTCTGCCCGTTCTCCTCGCCATCCACGAAGCGCACTGTCGCGCCTGGATAGTGCGTGTCCCGGAATGCTGTATAGGCTGCTTGCTCTGCGAGGCTCAAATCGTAGAAGACGCCCGTCGCCTCCTGCCCAGGCGCGTGGCTCAACGCATCATCAGCGCTACCGG
This sequence comes from Anaerolineae bacterium, assembly GCA_016934645.1. Next base: position 1,103 of record JAFGSL010000027.1, on the reverse strand, counting down.
AGATCGTCGAATGTTCACGATACGCAATCTCTGCAATCTCTAGCCAACGCTCGAGCGTACAATCCTGTCGCGGTACGTGTACCGTCTTCGCGTAAGATTCGCGCAAATAATAGGGAGTCGTTCCCGCTGGGGCCGGTGGCTCTGGTGGATCTACCTGCTCGACGACTTCCAGTCGTGCCGTATCGATGTACGCATCACAGTGCTTCAGTGGATACAGGACCTGGGAACGAATAAATACCGTCACCGTCGCCGCCTGCGCGACCGCCTCGACCACTGGAATCAGCGAGAACTGATCGTAGATATGCGCGCCCGCGCCCCATACCACACTCCCGGACCACGGGTCTGTAGCTCCCGTGGGATCGATGCCTACCGTGAACGTGAAGTTTCGCGCCGAGTCGCCGCTCAAATCGCTGTAGAAGGGATCGTCCTGGCCGCTGCTCCAGGCGTGCGCCCACGCGCTAAAGCGCAGGCGTGTGCCAGGCGTCACGAAGAAATTCTGATACAACCCCGCGTCGTGGATGCCATAGAATGTGAATATCAGTACAGCTTTGTTTCCTTCGTGGATGCGGGGCGGGGATAAAAACGGGGGAACGCGTTCGATGACCTTCATCTCTGGACGCCTGTACCCCACTTGATTCTGTGGATCGTGCGGCACTGGCATCCCCTCACGCCAGAAAGCTACCCACCCTTCCGGCACATAAATCTCGCCAAACTCCTGCCCGGTATGCGTCCGCCTGGTAACTCCCAACTCGAAACCCGGATTTAACATCGTCCCTCCAAACAAAAAGACGCCCACCTTTCGGTGGGCGTCTTTACGACTACCTGGTCAATTTGGCGAGCGGCGCAGTGCCGATTGCCCTATTGCAGCGCGTAGCGCTTCTCGATCCAACGGACGATCATCAGCAGCGCCTGCCGTACCATGAGCAGGAAATCCCGCAACGCTTCATCGTCCATACCTACATGATACAAGCAAATGCGCGCAACGTCAAGCCGCATGGTCTGATATTTTGAGCGCCGTTAATCCACCTTAACTGACGTAAAGAGCCGCGATCCATTGAGGATCGCGGCTCTTTTTTCCCATTAGCGCCCTGGTAAAACGTCCG
>JAFGSL010000223.1 GCA_016934645.1 Anaerolineae bacterium | reverse complement strand
GGCGAATGGCAAATCACGAATTACGTTTTAGGGCCTCTTCCCACTTGTAGATTCCCGCATTTCGGTTATTCTTCGGTTATCTCAACAACAGGAAACGCACAGCTATGAGCTATGAAGTCACCACGCCGGTCTTTGAAGGACCGCTGGAATTGCTGCTACACCTTATCGAGAAAAATGAACTGGACATCACCAAGGTCGCGTTGGCAAAAGTGACCGACGAATTCCTTGCACAGGTGGAAGTGCTGCGCGAGAAGATGCAGATCGAGGTCATAGCCGACTTTTTGGCGGTCGCCGCGCGCCTGCTGTGGATCAAGTCACGGGCGCTGTTGCCCAAACCGCCGGAATCGGCGCGGTTGGTACGGGATGAAGACGACATCGGGGACGAACTGATACGCCAACTTCGCGCTTACCGGCAGTACAAAGAGGCGGCGCAGTGGCTCCGGGAGCGAGATGTGGCCGGGCAGCGCGCTTATGTTCACGTCGGTGCGCTGCCCCGCCCACAGCATTTCACCATCGATTTGTCAGGGGTGACGGTAGCGGCCTTGCGTGCGGCGGCCCAGGCCGTGCTGTTCCCCGCCGAAGGTTTGCCGCCCCAGGAAGCGATCCAACGCCCGCGCATCTCCGTGGTCCAGCAGATTCAGTTGATCCGCCAACGCCTTATCCGTTGGGCGCAATCGTCCACCCGCGCTGTGGCTGTGACCTATCGCGCACTCTTGAGCAAGCAGCCCACGCGCGTCGAAGCCGTCGTCACGTTGCAGGCGATTCTGGAACTTATCAAACAGTGCACGGTACAGGCACAACAAGCGCAGCCCTTCGGCGACATCGTCATCGAGGCGCTGGTGCCGCCAGAGCAAATCCCCGAATCCGCTGTACAAAACGCAGAATAAGTCTCTATCCGAAAATTATATCTGCGAGCGTTTTTGGCGCTTCAGCGGTGAATTCTCGGATAGATTCTAACACTTTTGCGCCGGAGTATGATACGCTCCGGCGCAAAAACCTGATTTGGAACACTTTGTTTTATTCCAAAGTCAATTGCGTCACCACGATAGCATCGTCCGACGTTTGCTCTGCTGTCTGCACAGGGACACGTTCACCGGTGCCGGCATCGTAAAATCCCACCTGAACCGTGAATGGCCCTGGACCGACGTCCGGCGCAAAGCGCAGCGGGTGAAAATCCACCACGGTCTCTTCCACAGCCCAACGTTCCACGGGATAAGTCCATAGCGCCGGAATACTGTCGTGTTGGGTCACTAATTGCCCCTCTGTGCTGAGAACGTGCACAAAGACCTTGAGGGATTGCGTAGCCGGCGCGGACGTGCGCCAGTGAAGGTACAATCCCACACGATGCCCGCGTCCCGGCGGTTGATCGACGCTCTGGTACAATTCGTAGCCGATCAAGGCGATGCCGTTCTCCAGCGTCGCAGAAATCGACGTAGGTGGCGTCCATTGCGGCCCTTCCACACGGTAGATGACGGCTTCACGTTCATCGGGAATGTAAATTGGCGTCAACCCCGGAGGCCGATTTTCGGGATGGAGCAGCTCTTCCTGCGTGGGGTAGATAAACAGTCCCGTGGTCTTGTCCATAATGAAAAAGCGGTAGCCGTGCTGCTGGATGTATCTCAGGATTTCCTCACGGGTCTCCAAATCGCGCGCCAGGGCGAAAGCCATCGCGTAGCGCCATTTCCAGGGCGAGGCCACGTCGTGGTAGTCAACGTGGGTGCTGAAGACCTCGGTTGCAGCTCGCATCCCCGCCGCGTGCAGCGTGTTGCTGACCTCGACCAGCGCCTCGTCGCCGTGGTTGCTGACCATGAACCTAAACGGTTGGGGCAAATACGGAATACACAAGAGCAGCAGCAGAGGCAAGCGCACCGGAATCTGCCAGCGGCGCACCGCTACCTTCTCCGGCAGCAACGACCACGCGAAGTAGAGGCTGCCGAAGACCTGCAACGGCATCAACGTGATTAAAAATCGCCGGTCGAGCCGGGCCAGCGAGAGCAGCGCGATCAAACCCACAACGTAGATGCCGAAGAATGTGCGCGCTTTCGTCTTGAGATCGCCTCGCGTGTAGAGCAGTACAAACCAGAATCCGGCCATTGCAAAAGTGCCCAGAAACCCATCGACCGAGTAGCCTTCACTGGTACGCCAGTAGCTCAGGAACATCTGCCACCAATGCGTGAAAAAGACCCTGGGCTGCGCGCGAATCACTTCCAACATCCCGATGTCCATCGGAACCTCGTGCCAGGCGTAGATGTAATCGGAGGAACCGCGCAAGTGGAACCACAGATTGTGCGGCTGTTCGTTGTAGAGCGGGTTGCCCTTGACCAGGAAGCTGCACAGGAACTGCGGAAACGCGCCGATAAAAGCGCCGAGCAGGAAGAAACCCGCAATCCACAGGCTCTCCCGGTCACGGCGCAGGATGAAGGGGATCAGCAGAAAGAGCACACACGGCACGACCGTCATCGAGGCCGTGTAGCGGATCAGATACGAAAGCCCCACCAGCAGCCCGGCCCAGAAAGCAGCCATCCGCCGTCGCTTTTCGCTGAGCAGCAGCGGAAAAGCACAGATGATCAAACCGGAAGCCAGCATGTCGGTTGCATCCAGGTTGGCGAAAAACAGGTAGAAGGCCATGCACGCCTGCAAAAGCTCGGTCAAGATCGCCAGCCACCACCGATCTGTCATCCGGCGCACCAACCAGTACGTACCAAGCAATCCCAAGAATCCGCCAAAGATGGAGAGCGCAAACGCGGTGCGCAACACGTCGACGCCCAACTCATGGCCCAGGCGCAGTAACAGTGGATACCCCAGAGGATAAAGGCCATGCACCCAGTCGGGATGGGCCAGGTTGGTGAAGTCGAGGCGCGCGGCGCGCTCGGCCCACCCAAAGAAATCAGGGTACCGCACAGCAATCTGGCCCGACACCCGCCGGATTAGTACGGCGACAAAAGTCAGTGCGATGAGCCACGGTGCGATGGCCTGCGCATAACGCGGCCAATCCGCAACTAACCTGTCACGGAGTCTCACATTCTGGCCCGGGACGGCGTCTGTTTGAACGGTCAAATCCGCCGACATTTACATTCTCGCGGCGACTGCCTCGGCCACATCCAACGTGCCCGCGCTGCCGCCCATATCGTAGGTGCGCACTTCGCCTCCCTCAATCACGGCGGCGACGGCCTGTTCGAGGGCTGCCGCTTTGTCCGCCTCACCAAGCCAGTCGAGCATCAATTTGATGGAGAGCAGCATCGCGGTGGGATTGACCTTGTACTGCCCGGCATACTTGGGCGCGGAACCGTGCGTCGGTTCGAAGACGGCGAACCCGTCGCCCATGTTGCCACTGGACGCGAATCCCAGCCCACCCACCAGTTGCGCTGCCAGATCGGAAATGATGTCGCCGAACATATTGCTGGAGACCATCACGCCGTAATCCTGCGGATTTTTCACCAGCCACATCGCCTGTGCATCGATGTTGGTTTCCCATAGCGCAATGCCGGGATAATCGGCGGCGACCTTGCGGGCCTCGCGCACCATCAAACCGGAGGTCTCGCGGATGACGTT
>JAFGSL010000222.1 GCA_016934645.1 Anaerolineae bacterium | reverse complement strand
CCAATCGCTTCCTTGATTTCGACGATAACGTTGTCGGGTAGAGGGTACTTGGCGTACTGGTGCAAGCCCTCAAGGATTTCGTCAGCGGTCATCCCCGCCGAGGCCGCGTTCCACAGCGAAAGTGAAGAGATACGGTAGGTATGGATGTATTCCGGGCTTTTTTCAAGCTCGGCGAAGCGCGCGAGGTGATCCCTGGCATCCTCGTAGTGCGGGTTATTGACTTCGAGGAGCACGGTTCGATCGCCTTGAACGATTAAGGGCGCATCAGCTCGATATTCCATGAATTAGCTATTCTACAGCAACATAGGTCTTTCGTCAATGTGTGGTAGAATTTAAGAAATGGGTTATGGGTTTTGAGTTGAGGGTTGTGGGTTAGAAAACATTCGCTGATTCTTGTTTCGCTCATTCTTGATTCGCTCATTCTTAATTCGCTAATTCTAAACGGAGGAAACACTATGCAACGGTTATTGGTCACGGGTGGAGCTGGGTTCATCGGTTCCAATTTTGCGCGCTATATGTTGGAGAAGTACCCCAATTATTTCATCGTTTCCTACGACAAACTCACCTATGCCGGACGTCTTGAGAACTTGCAGGACGTGGCGGAAAAGTACGCGGACCGCTATGCCTTCGTAAAAGGCGATATTTGCGACACCGCGGCGGTCGAGGCAGCACTCACGGAGTACAAGGTCGATACCGTCGTCAACTTTGCCGCCGAGACGCACGTAGACCGCTCGCTAATGGAGCCAGGTTCCTTCATCCAAACGGACGTCTTCGGCACTTTCGTGCTATTGGAAGCCGCAAAGAAGTTGGGGCTGGAGCGCTATCACCAGGTCAGCACAGACGAAGTCTACGGGCAGGTGTTGGTCGATCGCTCCAAAGAAACGGACAATCTGAAGCCGCGCAGCCCCTACTCCGCCAGCAAAACCGGCGGTGATCTGATGGTGTTAGCCTATTATGAATCGTGGGGACTGCCGGTCACCATCACCCGTGGCGCGAACAACGTCGGCCCGTACCAATACCCGGAGAAGGTTGTGCCGCTCTTCGCCACCAACGCCATCGACGACCAGCCGCTCCCCGTCTACGGCGACGGTAAGCAGATGCGCGATTATCAATACGTCATCGATCACTGCGAAGGGATCGATCTGGTGCTGCACAAAGGCGAACTTGGTGAGATCTACAACGTCGGCACCGGCGCGGAGATGACGAATCTGGAGATGACCAAAATCGTGCTGGCGACCCTGGGCAAGCCCGAAAGCCTCATCAAACACGTCGAAGACCGCGCCGGGCACGATCGCCGCTATGCGCTCGATGTCAGCAAGCTGGCGGGTTTGGGATGGGAGCCGGCGCACGCCTGCGCGGAGGCCATCGAAAAGACAGTGCGCTGGTACGCGGAGAACGAGTGGTGGTGGCGGCCCATCAAGAGCGGCGAGTTGTACAAGTCATATTACGCGGAGCAGTACGGCAAGCGATTGCAGAATTGAGAAACCAGAATGGAGAATGGGGAATCGTAGAACGCCATTCGTAATTCGCTATTCGTAATTCATCACTATGGCCGATCCTGATTCTATTGCCCGGAATTTGTTGAAGAGCGTCAACCGCGCGGTGCGGGAGTTTGAGCTGATCGCGGATGGCGATCGTATCGCGGTGGGGGTATCGGGCGGCAAGGACAGCCGCGTGCTGCTCGATACACTGCTGCGTGGGGTGGACGTCCCGGGCACGTACACCGTCGTCGCGGTTCACATCGATGGGACGGGGGTGGGTCTGCCCAATCTCGCCCCCACGTTGGAGCCGTGGTTCCGCGAGTTGGGTGTGGAGTACGACATCGCGCCGTTAGTCGTGGCGGACGACGAACCTCTCCCGATGAACTGCTTCCGCTGCTCATACAACCGGCGCAAGGCACTGTTCCTCGCCGCCGAGCGTCTGGGATGCGCTAAGGTGGCATTCGGTCATCACGCCGACGATGCCGCCGTCACCACGTTGATGAACGTACTGTACAAAGGCCGGCTGGAGACGCTCGAACCGCGCCGCAGCTACTTCAGCAGGCGCTTCACGTTGATCCGCCCGCTAATCTACACCACCGAAAAAGAAATCGCCCGGTACGCCCGCGCGCAGGGCTGGACGTTTCCACCGGAACTGGCCTGCCCGCGCGAAGCAGATGCTCGCCGTGCCAAGTTCGAACATTTCCTGAAGACGTTCAAAGACAAAGAGCGGATGCAAATGCGTGCGAACCTATGGCGTTTGTGTCAACGGATTCCAATGGATTTAGCAGATTAAGCGGACCATTTCATCACGAATCTGCACCGATCTCCACGAATGGAAAGAAAATAAGTGAAAATTAGTGTAGATTCGTGGTTTGTCTTCGGAGGATCAACGTGACACAAGACCGTCGCCGTGACGCCCGGCTTCGCAAGCTGAATCGCTTCCTCGCGCTGTTGCTGCTCCATCGGCACGCGCGTTTCCCCATTCCTATAGACGAAGACGGCTATGCGGATCTGGCAACCGTGATGCGCATCCTGAAGGGGCTGCCGAACTTCCGCTGGGCCACCCGCGCCGACATCGACGCGGCACTCGATCTATCAGAGCACAACCGCTTCGAGATCGTAGACGGGCGTATCCGGGCCGTATAGGGACGCACCCTGTGCTAGTGAGGCGCGCCGGACTGCCATTGTGTCAACACGTCATACAGAAGCGCGATGCATACCTCAAAATGCTCGTCAATCCGGTTGGGAAAGGTCGTATCGATATAGGCCACCGTATCATATTTCGTATGACGGATGTAACCACGCTTCCCAAAATCTCTGGACACCTGCACCATAGCGTCTGGGCTTAAATCCCAATTTGTGGCCTCAAAGTAGGCAAACGGGATGCCGGCTTCTTGAAATGGACCGTAATCGGCACAATCGCACGGAGTCCCGTCCGGATTGTCTAGTTCCGCAGCCGTGCGCGCATCCAGATCGAGCCCTTCGTCCGCCGCTGCTGCAATAATCCAGTCGCGCATCGTTCCCGAGCCGGCATCGCCATAAACGTAGAGGATGTCGCCCGCAATCAGGCTATCCTGATTAATCATTCCCACCGTGTTACGCCGGTCGGTCCGGCTCATCGTCTCGACATAATGATGTGAGCCGTCCATATCCGTCTCCTCCGCACCAAAGGCAATAAAGCGGACGGTGTAGGGCGTTTCCTCGTCAACGAGCAATTCGGCGATAGCTAACAACACCGCCACGCCGGAGGCATTGTCATCCGCGCCATCCCCATCATCCACCGAATCATAGTGCGCGCCGACGACGATTTCTTCGGTGGATTCCCCTGGTTTGACTGCGATGACGTTGGAGGATTCCAATTCTTCATCGTCTTCGGTCCAAAAAGTAAAATCCTGTCGCGTTACATCATAACCATACGCCGCGAAAGCGCTCTCGATATAAGCCGCGGTCAAAGACTCTTCCTCCGAGCCGGCCAATCGGGGGCCAATTTCATCCGCGAGTGCCTCCAGATGTTTCCAAGCAGTCTCTGTGGACGCCGTAAATGTCTCCGTCGGAATTTCGCGGTCCGCCGGCTCATCCGTTTCTACAACCACAACAGATGTTCGCGGTGCAGACTCACGATCCTCTGGCGCATCCACCTCCGAAACTGCGGCGGTTGTTCTCGGTACGGATTTGCGGGTCGACGGCACATCTTCTTCTTCAAACGCGCAACCGGACATCGTGCCCACCCAGAAGAGCAACATGAGAATCAAAGCATACCTTTTCATATCATTCCTCCGAAAGTGGTCTAAGACCAATTTAGTTACTACACTTTGTAAGTCCAGCTCTCGTTGCGGGAGAGCCGCCATACGGAAGGGAACAAAGCATCCAGCAATGCAAGTGCGTCTGCGGGAATCTGTACATTGTGGATGACCGCCAGCGCTGCCGCATCCCGGTAGCCCGTGACGAGCTGCGCCAGCGCCGCAGAAGGCCAACGGATGAAAGGAACGTTCGGTGTAAGCGTGTCGGCGATTCGGACGAGTGTCTCCGTGCTTTCCAACGTCACATTGCCTGCATCGGTTTCGAAACTGAGGGTAGCTTCGGGAAGAGACAGTTCTGGCTTCAAGCAGGCGACCGCCGCATGCAGAAATCCGGCGGCATCCAACACCTCGATCCAATCCGCGTCGGGGATTGTGCCGCTTTCGGGATCGGCCCCCTGGATGATGACCTGCGCGCCGCACGCGCGTGCGAGTGCCGTCAACGGGGTTTCGAGCGTCGGATAGAGTGGATAGGCAGAGCCGTAACTCGGTGCGGGCGGATGCTCGAAGAGGATAAGGTTTTTCTCTTGCCCACGAGCTATGGCCGCTGCCGCCAGGAGCGCGTCGCGACACTCGGCCAGGGTCTCGGCGCGGACCTCCGTCACCAGCAGCCGGTCCTCCAGGAATGCCCTACCCTCTTGAATGACCAGCCGTTCGTCTGCCTCTTGGGGCTCTTCCGTTCCTAGCGTTCGTGCGATCTGCTCCGGCGTGATGAAGATACCACTGTGGTGCGTGAACACATCGAAGCCGAACCGGCGGTAGAGCGGATACCGCCCGTGTGTGAGAACAAGTGGGATGCCAGCCTCGCGCAACCGGGCGAACGTCTCCTCCACCAGCGCGCGGAAGTAACCTTCGCGACGGCGATCTTCGCGGGTGGCGACGTCGCAGATGAAGGCATAACGCAGATCGCCGCCGGGGAACGCCATCTGCCGGTGGGGATCGATGAGGATGAATGCCACAGGAACGCCATCTACCACACGTGCCAGCGCCCATTCCGGCGGTACCTCGTCGATGTCAGCACAGTAAGAAGCCGCCATCACCGTCTCGATGGCCTGGCGGCCTTCAGGTGTGGCGGCACTGAGCGTTTGTATGGTCATACGGTCATTGCCATTGGCTTCTCAAACTCGCGGCGCAGGATGCCGTACAGGAGCATATCGTAGCGCTCTCTGTCGCGGTGGATGAACTCGCGGAAGGTACCTTCGCGTTGAAACCCAAGCCGCTCAAACATCGCCATCGAACGGCGGTTGTAGCTAAACACCGTGGCTTGCACACGATGCATATTCAGCTCCTGGAAAGCGAATGCGAGCGCCAGCCGTGCCGCCTCCGTCCCATACCCCTTTTCTCGATATTCGGGCAGGCCGATGGCGATACTGAACCAGGCCGTGCCGTGTGTCCAAAGAATGCCGTCGAGTTCGATAAAGCCAATTAAGGCATCATTGTCCAGCAGCCTCACAGCAAACAGATAGCCATCGCTCGCTTTCTGCGCCTCCTCCAGCCATGTGTGTAGCGATTCCGTCGACTGAGGATTGGCGGGCCTGGCATCCAGCAACCGCATAAATTCGGTGTCCTGGTACCACGTGGCAATGGTCGGCAGATCGTCCTGCGTCAGCGCTGTCAAATGAACACGCTGCCCGCGCAAGAGTGTCTTGGGGGTCATCGTTTTCCTCCAGCCTTCGCCTTTGCCAGCGCTCGCCGTTTGCGCGTGCGCTTCCACACGAACACGCCGATCAGGACTGCCAGCATCACCCAAGCAACGATGCGGAGGCCAAGATGGACGAAACTCGTCCCAATCATCTGCGCGTGAATAGTACCGAGCGCAAACGCGATGTAGTTCAGCCAGTGGATAACCTTCCAGTTTTTGCCGATGGTGGTTCTAAACAGCGCGGTGAGTGACGTGACGGCGAGTAGCCAGAACGCCGGTCTTCCACCTAGCGCAAAAAAGAGTCGCCAGGACGCAAAACTCGGCAGGAAGGCAGATGCCGAACCCGAGCGCCACGCCACACCAACCGCGTGAACGATCAGCGCAACCAGCGCTGTTACCGAGACGATATGATGGACTTTGATGAATGAACGTCCGAAGAAGCGGGTCAACTCGCGCATGTAGTTGGACGAAAGCGCGGCAAGGAAGACGCCCAGGTATCCCATCAGTGCACCCGCACGAATGACACCATCCAACGGAGCACTGAGACTGTCCAACGCCACGATCCCGCCGGTCAAAAGCAGGTCGACAACCCCACAGAGGATGAGAACCCACGTATTTTTCGACTTCTTGCTTTTAGTCATCACACCAACTCCTTATGGATAGTCAAATAGTCGTTAGTCAGGTAGTCAGATTGTCCAGTCATCAGATAATTATATCTGGTTGACTTCACATCGCAAACTACGCAGAGTGTGTTAAAATAGTAGCTACCATCTGGATACAACCGTACCTTAACGCGATACAGGACCTATTCCCTGAAAAGACCCTTATTATTTGGTGGCATCATTAGCTCATACCATGTTCCAGGGAGCCGTCATATACTTTGGCACACCACAGACTGCCAGACTGACGACTACCCGACTCAATTCTCAGGGAGGTGTCCTATGTCCGCGAAATCCGAAGCAAGACCGGAGTGGTACAAAAGGCTGGCGCACTACGAGCAGCCTGATCTCAAGAAGTCCATCTGGCAACTGGCCCACACCCTGTTGCTCTACTTTGCCACGTTTTATCTGATGGTGCGCACGGTACAACTGGGGGTCACGTACTGGCTGACGCTGGCTTTAGCCGTACTGGGTGCCGGTTTCCTGGTGCGCATCTTCATCTTTTTCCACGATTGCACCCATCGCTCATTCTTCAAATCCAACCGCGCAAATACCATCGTGGGGTACATCCTGGGCATACTCACGTTCACCCCTTACGAGGACTGGCGACATTCTCACGTGATCCATCACGCCACGGCGGGCAATCTCGACAAACGCGGCGTCGGCGACGTGTGGACGATGACCGTCGAGGAATACAAATCGGCGTCCAAGTGGCAGCGGCTTGGCTACCGTCTGGTACGCCATCCGCTGGTGATGTTTGGCCTGGGACCGGGGTTCATGTTCCTGGTGTCCCACCGTTTTGCAGCGAAAGATGCGCGGAAACCGGAGCGGCTGAGCGTCATCATCACCAATCTGGCGCTGGCGGTCATTATCATCATAGCCAGCTTGACCATCGGGTTCCGCACGTATTTCCTGGTGCAGTTCCCCCTCATCAGCATTGCCGCAACGCTGGGGTTGTGGATGTTCTACGTCCAGCACCAATTTGCCGATGTCTATTGGGCGCGAGATGCCGAATGGGATCGCATCAAATCGGCGCTCCAGGGCAGTTCGTATTACAAACTACCCAAAGTGCTGCAATGGTTCTCCGGGAACATCGGTCTGCACCACATCCACCATCTGCGAGCGCGCATTCCCAACTACAACCTGCAACGTTGCTACGATGAAATTCCCGAAGTCCGCACCGTTGTGCCGTTGACCATCGCGACAAGCCTTAAATCGCTGTGGTTCAATCTGTGGGATGAGGAACGGCAGAAGATGGTGAGCTTCCGGGAGGCGCAGGTTGCGGCATAACAGTCTCAGTAAATCGAAATCTGAGCTGGCACCAGGCTCAGTAGATCACAAAATGCTCTGAGGGGATCGCCAGATCCCCGTTCTAGTCTGGATCTGGCGATCCAGACCAAGCAAAATTAGATCT
>JAFGSL010000221.1 GCA_016934645.1 Anaerolineae bacterium | reverse complement strand
GGTATTGACGGCGTTGAGGCCCAGCGTGCTGAAGAGGGGCGTCAGCGGCTCGATCATCATTTCGACGATGTTGTTGCGCATGGCGGCATAAGCGCCTTTGGGCAGCTTCCAGTCTGTGGGCGGTTCGGGTTGCGGTTCGGGTAAAGCGGTGATGGGACGCGCTTGCACAATGGCGAACTTCTCATCCGCCAAGGCCCATTCGATGTCCATGGGCATACCGTAAAGCGTTTCGATTTGATTGCCGAGCCGCACCAGTTCAGCCGCTTGTCTGGCATCGAGAACCCGAGCGTGGCGTAGATTCGCCGGGATCGGTTGTTCCCGGACGCCGCCGTCCACCCGCACCGTTTGGACGCGTTTCTCTGCCGTCTCGCGGACGATCACGTCTCCCGAAGCTTTATCCAGCGTGAGGGTATCCGGCGTGACCGCTCCGCCGACCACGGCTTCTCCCAGGCCCCACGAGGCGTTGACGACCATTTGATCGCGGCAGCCGTTGACCGGGTTCGCGGTGAACAGGATGCCGGACGCTTCGGCGGGGACGAGCACCTGTACGACGACAGCCAGGGCCACGTCTGCGACCGGAATGTTCAGGCGCGCGCGATAGTCGATGGCGCGTGCCGTCCACAGACTGGCCCAGCATCTGCGCGTTGCCTCCAACACTGCCGCAGCGCCGCTCACGTTGAGATAGGTCTCCTGCTGGCCTGCAAAGGAGGCTGTGGGAAGGTCCTCGGCGGTGGCAGACGAGCGCACGGCCACTGCGGGCGAAGTTCCCGGCAAAGTTGCGTAGGCCTGCGTAACGGTGTCGGCAATCTCGGTCGGGATGGTCGCTGCCAAAAACATCTCTGCGATCGCTTGCGAAGCGGCGTTCAGGGTCTCCGGACGAGCGACGTCCACGTGCGCGATGGCATCCGCAATGCGCGGTTGCAGGTCGTTCGCGTCGACGAAGTGCCGGTACGCCTCTGTGGTCACGTGATAACCGGTGGGGACGGAGAGGCCGGCAATCGCCATCCGGGCGAGAGACGCCCCCTTTCCGCCGACGGTGTCGATGGTTGCGTCAGGGCTGTTCAAGGGTAAGGTAAATCGTGTATGCCTCATGGTTTTCCTCCGTTCTTACTATCTGGCTTATCCTTGATTATTGTGCTGGTTAATGCGATATTGAGCCGGCTGAGTGGCTTTTTTTACCGCAGAGTTCGCTGAGAGCGCGGAGAAATTCTATAAACCTCTGCGGACTTTGCGCTCTCTGCGGTGCACTCCGGAGACGGCGGAACTGATTGCACCGAGATCAAGTCCAGATTCAGATCCCACAGTTTGATCAGCACGCCCCGCAACGCTGCCTGATCCTTGAGTGGCCCCGTCAGGTACGTGATGGCAGAGCCGTCGGGCAGGTCCTCTGACGTGATGGTCAATCCGCTAAACCAGTCTGCCCATTTTTCGTGCAGATGGCCGCGTATGACGATCTGGTAATAACTGGTGGGTTGGTGATTGTGTGTCAACATCCGCGTCTCCTGTATGTTTGCCTATAGCATAACAGAGAGGCGGACGGTTGTCACCAGCCGAAAGTATGGGTGGGGTACTGTTTAGGGGCGCTAACGATCGGGTAACAGCCCAAAATCCCTGGCGCGGGAAACGGCCTGGGTACGGCTCTTGACGCCTAGTTTGCCGAAGATATTGGCAATGTGCCATTTGGTGGTACTCAGAGAAATGTATAACCGGCCGGCAATTTCTTTGTTGGAGAGTCCTGCTGCCAGCAGCGCCAGAACCTCATTTTCACGATCGCTCAGCGGTTCGATCAGGCTTTCGTCCGAATTTGTCTTTGACGCCTGTCCCGGCTCGGTCAATTCTGCAGGCGAAAACCCTGCCAGGAGTTTCCCGGTATAGGCTGGATAATGACCCTGTTCGGCTGCCTGATAGAGCAAGTGCGCCATGGGTTTCCCTTCATCGAGGAACACACGTTGGAAGCCCTCGGCTTCGCCCAGGCGGAGCGCTTCCCCAATGACGGCGACTGCCCGCGCTATGTCTTGTTTCTGCTGTAGCGCCAGGGCCTTCAACACCAGGTATTCGATCCCGCGACGATTGTGCCCGGCCTTCAGCGCGTTGCTTGACAAGGGTTCGATGATCTGGAGGGCTTTGTCTGGTTGTCCTAGCGCCAGGAATACCCTTGCCAAGAGCAGGTATTGTCCGTGCATGAGTTCATCAATCGCCGCCGTTGGCCCGCGACCGGCCAGCACCTCCGCTACGGGTCTTTCCAAGAGTCCCTGTGACCGCGCCCATTCCAGGGCCAGGTCTGCATCGCCGTGCAGGACCCAATAGCGGGCTTGTGTTATACCAACCAGAAGATCATCGAACGGCGAGGCTGTCGATTCTCGCGCGTGACGCTGGGCCTGTGCAATGTAGTCCTGGGCAGCGTCCCACGCGTGTTGTGATAACTTGACTCTGGCGATGGAGAGATAACACACCGTCAACCCGGTTTCTGAAAATTGCTCCATCGCCGTGACCGCATCATCGAAATAGCGTAGCGCGGCGTCCAGGTCGTTCCACTCGCGGGCCAGCTCCCCCAGTCCCAGTCGTGCTCGTCCGGTGTAGATGGAATTCTTTCCCAGGCGTTCGTTGGCCAGGTCGATGACGTTTTGGTACATCCTCGCGGCGACGCGCAATTGCCCCTGTGTGTAATGGAGCCCCGCCAGGCTGGAAAGGCCCATCACGCTCAGCATACCGGCGCCAGTACGGGTGGCCAATTCCACAACTTGAGTGAAAGCCGCGATCGCTGCCGCTGTTTCCCCGCGCAGGGTATGCGCCATCCCCAAGCTGTCGGCAGCCAAACTTCGGAAGAATAGGCTGTCCGACGGCAAGTGTTGCAATGCCTTTTCGGTTAGTGAAATGGCCTCGGCAGTCTGCCCCGTCATGATCGTCCCCAACGCCTGAAGGAGAGCCGTTTCTCCCTGCACAGAATTTACCGCGACTGACCCCGAAAGCCGATCTAATGCATCGCGCACAGGGGTGTCCGGTTTTCCGTACAGAATCAGGGCCAGACCGTGAAATATCCACAAAGACAGATGCGCGTCCTTGCTGGCGGGTGGCAGCGCCTCCAGCCAGCGTAGCAATGTGGCCGTCTCACCGCGCGCCAGACGGTCTTCCGCCGTGCTCTCGATGAGGGCGGCGGCTCGTTCGAAATCTTCACCTGCCAACGCGTGGTCAATCGCAGGCGACAAGAAACCGTTCTCCTCATACCAGTGACTGGCCCGGCGGTGCAATGCCTCCACTTGTGCGCGCTGTGAAGTGAACAGGCGCTTTCGCAGTAAATCGGCGAACAAGGTGTGATAGCGGTACCACGTTTGCTGTTGGTCGAGCGGGATCAGGAACAGGTTCGCTTCCATCAGGTAGGACAACATCGCTTGCGCTCCGGTTTGTCCGGTGACCGCTTCACAGAGCGGCGCGGTGAGGCTGTCCAGGATCGAAGTTTGTAGCAAAAATGCGACCACGGCCTCAGGTTGCTGGGCCAGGACTTCATCGGTCAGGTAGTCGGCGATGTGTTCGTGCGCGCCAGAAAATGTGCGGATGAACGCTTCGACATCCGTGAGATGGCGCATGGAAAGCGCGGCCAGGTGCAGGCCCGCGCCCCAGCCTTCCGTGCGCCTTTCCAGCGCGGTCAAGTGTGCCGGACTCAGGTAGATGTCCAGCATCTCGCCAAAGAACTCGGCTGACTCTTCATGGGTGAAAAGCAAGTCCTCCTGGCGGATTTCGACCAATTGACCACGGGCGCGCCAGCGGGCCAGGGGCAGGGACGGGTCGGCGCGGGAAGCGATGATCACGCACAAGTGTGGTGGCTGATGCTCGACCAGAAATGACAAAAAGTCGTGGATGGATGGCGTCGTGATCAGGTGATAGTCATCCAAGACCAGGACGATTCGGCCTGTTGTTTCAGTTTCGACCAGATCGTTGATGAGCAAGGTGGCGAGCGTTTGCACCGAGCCTGGGCGGGGCGTTTGTAGGGCGGTTAGAAGGCCGCCCTTCATCCCTGGTCGAACCTTCTGGAGTGCGGCGACCAGGTAATTGAGGAAACAGGCCAGGTCGTCGTCGCCCTGGTCCAGTGTCAACCACACGCAGTGCGGTGCGGGAGCGCCATCATCCAATCGTTGTTCCGCGAGTGTCTCCCACCAGTCACGCAGCAACGTCGTTTTCCCGTAACCGGCGGGGGCGCAGACCAGCGTCAGCAGGCAATTGGGTTCGAAGCCTTTGGTCAAGGCGTGGGTGAGCCGTGGTCGCCGGACGCGTTGTGGCCGGAGCGGCGGGATCGTCAGTTTGGTGACTAAAAGCGGGATAGCCATTTCACTTTAATGGTCTGGTCTTTACTTGTTACTGCGGATAGAGTCCTGTTCTGAAAAAGGGTAACTTACGTCATAGTGTGCCGCAGATTTGATTAGAGTCAAATCATTCCCAGGTTGACCATGTTCATGCCTTGATGTCACTTTCAAGATAGACGATCTTTGTTCGGATTGCGTGGTTTCATGGTAGAATAAGGGAAAAGATGTCAGCAGAGGTCGAAGTGCCAACGGTATTATACATTCAGGGCTGGCGGTTATTTTTCTACGTGAACGAGCGGAATGAACCTCCGCACATTCATGTCCGTAAAGGTGATACGGAAGGCAAATATTGGCTCCATCAAGAGTCTTTTGATATTGAAGAAGAGTACACCTACAACATGAGTCCGGCCAATCGGCGGGCAATTCGGAAAATCATTTTTGAAAATTTCGACTATCTGGTCGCTGAGTATGTGAGGTTTCACAGCGGGGCAATCGATGGATAAAATACATTATGTCCGTAAAATGAAGGTGGATGATACCTATCTTTACCTCACTATCGACGGGGCAGCTTATCGCATCCGTTGGGAAGATGCTTCATCCCGGTTGGCTGACGCCACGATGGCCCAACGAAAGCATTTCGAGATTTCGCCATCGGGGTATGGTATTCACTGGCCATGGTTGGATGAAGATCTGGCAATCACACCTTTGTTGCAATCTGCGGAGCGCGTGATGGCGTCTGATTCTGTCGAACAGCTTGCGGGGGCCGGTATTTAACGATGCACAACCTGCTGGAACGAATTTCAGTTGATCCTGACGTTTGTTTCGGCGAACCGTGCATCCGTGGCACGCGCTTGTGGGTTTCTTTGCTATTAAACTTTCTTGCTTCCGGCATGCGAATTGAAGAAGTTTTAGAAGAGTACCCGCAACTCACCGAGGAAGATATTCAGGCTGCTATTCTCTATGGCACAATGATGTCTTCTGCTTGACCCTTACACTACGAACTTAACCATCGCTCCAAATCACTGCCGATTTGTTGGGCAGCCTTATCATCACGGTGTGTGTGCCCACGCTCAAAGCTCTTGAGTTGCGCTGGTTTGCCTGGCCCTTCCCATGCATCGACAAAGTAGGTCTCTCGCATTTTGCAGTGCGGGCAATACTGTACGGAGACGAGTGGGTGCAAAGGTATCCAGGTCTCACGATCAAGGGCCATATACAGCCATCCTTTTGTGAGAGGACGGGCAAACCCTTG
>JAFGSL010000220.1 GCA_016934645.1 Anaerolineae bacterium | reverse complement strand
GCGCACGCCCAACAACCACACCGCGCCAAACTTGGCATCATCGAACACCGTCACGCCTTCCAGAGCGGCGGAAGATTTCACCAAAGGCAACGCATATCTTGGCGCAATACCCAGAAGCGGGCTGTACAAGCTCAACAGCAACAGCCCGGCAATAGCGATGCCAAATCCCCACGTTGCCCATTTCTCAGGTAACGCAGCACGGAATCCCAACACCCACAGTGTCGAAAAAGCCGCGATGCCCGGGAAAAGCAACCGTCCGTTGGCAGCCGGAGTCAGGCTCATAAACCGGAGCAGGCTGATACACAATACAGCGAGCCAGACGGCAGACAAGATCACGCCTTCGCCCAAAAACCCAACTACCGGTTTACGTGCGCCCAACAGCTTGATCCAACCGACCACAACCACGAGCGTTACCGCCGCCAAGAGCCACAGCGACCACGCGGGAAACAGCGCGTCATACGGGGACCAGAAGCGCTCAGCCACTTGGGGAATTTGACGCAACAGGTCGAGGATACCCAGGTCCTCCACTCCGGCATGCGCCAACCACACACTCCAACCTAAAGGATCGCCATACAATCGCCAATTGCGAGCGTACCACCACCTGGCGACAAGCAGAGCCAAGCCAAAGACGATCAGGCAGCGCACGAAAAACGCCTTGGTATCCCGGTCGCGCCACCATATCATACCCAGTGCCAATCCGGCAATCCCAAGCAAAGCCACAGCGCTCAACTTGCTGAGCAACGCCAGCCCCAGAACAATCCCTAGCCCGGTCTGGCAGCGACGGGATTGCGGTCTTTTCAGCAGGCGCAGGCATAGCCACAACGTCAACGTTGCCAGACAGGTAACAGTGGCATCGTTGTTGACGACGCTGCTGATATAAATGAAATGCGGATTGAACGCTGTAAGACATACCGCCGCGAGGGATAGCCACCGGTGTCCCGGCCATATCTCTTGTGCTGCCAGATAGACTCCAACGATCGCGCCGACGCCCCACAGGAGTGTAAAAAGCCGTAAGAGGTGGATAACCAAAACACTACCGCGATACGGGAACGCCTCATAGGGTGTGTGGATGAACACATTGGGCGCATCGCTCTGCGAATTCGCCGTCACCGCCGGGTGCGCAACGTTGAAGCGCGCGAAATCGGGGAAGTCGGAGGTGTCGAAGGCCGCAGCGATAGGAGCCGCCACCAAGTAGTATAACGGGGGTTGGCCCGACTCCCGCAACCAAATGTCGGTGCCCTGCTTGGGCTGAACGGGCAGAGATCCGTTGAGCGCTAGATAGCGCACGAAGGCAAAGTGCCAGAGTTCGTCTGGTGCTTCGAAGAGCGGTATAGTGACGCTGTTGAGGATGCCCAGCAGCACGAAAAGGCCAAGGATAACACCAAGGACTGCTTTTGGACGGATCTTCATCCACCCTTGCGAAGGTTGCGAATGAGCCTGCAGAACTAGGTTATTGCGCCGGCCAAGCATGCTTTTCATTGCAGAACCTACTCACAACTTTCGCAAGAGTATAATGTGATGACGTCATCCGGCAAACGTTCTCCCTTCGCCGTATAGACAGGCAAGCGTTGGCCGGTTTCGTGATCGTAAAGGCCCACCCGCACAGAGAACGAAATCTGAGGCATCTCTGCAGGTGAGAGGACGTGGTGATCCTGGATCACATCCTCTGGCAACCACCAGGAGGTGGGATAAGCGCTCGCCACCGGAAAACCGTCGTGTTGCGCGATAAGTGTCCCATCCTCGTCGACCAGATGAACGAAGACGGTGTAATCGGTGTCCGGCGTTCCTTTGGCTTGCCAGATCAACGTCACAGACACGGTTTCGCCGATTGCCACATCGTAGCCAACCAGGATGATCGCTTCTCCCAGACGATAGTCAACTGTATGCGCAGGCGCAGGGGGTTCAGTGGCGCTACGAACCCGCCAGGGACCCAGGGTGATCACATCGCCGCCGTCCGGCAGAGGAAGCCGCTGCTGCTGGTCATTGACCAGGCCAAACCGCAGCCAGTAGAGCACGGGAGCCGAGGCCCATTCTGGAATCTCCAGTTCTAGCGTGTGCTGCACGATATCTCCGGCATCCCACAGATAACTGGGATAAAGCGTGCCGCCCAACCAGCGATTATCACTGGCGACGTATTGGGTGGGATCTTGCGGCCCGAATTGACTCCACACGGTGTACAGCTCCGCGGGAAATTGCCCCGCTTCCCAATAAAGCGTCACGCGCAAATGGTCGCCTGGACGCAAATCCTTTTCGATATCTGTATAGCCAACAAAATGCAACCCGTTCTCGAAAGCAACATCCCGCGCGATCACGTCATCGGGCAGACGCTCACGGTACGGGGACGCATAAGCTGGGCGCAACACCCTCCAGGAAATCCAGGCCGCGAAACAGATCATTCCCGCTCCCAAGCCAAGGAGGACCCATCGCAGGGATTTTCCCTTGAATAACTGCCCGATCCCCCATGCCCACACAACTCCCGCCGCTGCAATCGAAGGAAAAAGCAGACGGCCAAAAGGCGCTCCGGTAGAGATGGCCCAGCGCACAAAGGCGATGCTATTGAGAAACAAAACGCCGCCCAGTAAGATCAAACTGCGCCGGATTGGGAACGGCAATGACCACACCGCGCCTCCAGGAAAACAGGATTTCACAACCCCAAGAAAAGAAACCGCCACGATACCGCCTATCAACCAGTAAAACCATACCGGTGCGGGGATACCCCATCCGAACGCCGCCCAATAAGAACGGAAAGAACTCAGCGCGGCCTGGAGGTCAAATCCAGTCAAGGCCACCTGACTTTGGAGGTGCGTCGCCGTGCCGAGTGGATCACCATAGCGCAGCGCGTTCATCCCGTACCACCAAGCACCCACACAGAGCACCGCCAATCCAAAGGCGACGCCATCCACGAGCCACTTACGCCATCCACGCAAACCAGCGCCAGGTGTCTGCCACAAAATCGCCAGACCACCCAAAGGTAGCAATAGCAGCGCGCTCTGCTTCACCAACACTGCAAGTCCCACGCCGCCGCCGAGAACGGCCCAGCGCCACCACGACCATCCTTGATCCACGACAGCCTTCACCATCGCCAAAACCGCTAGGCTGAACAAGGCACACAACAGGAGATCGTTCGTGACCGATGCGGCTGTGGCGATATATTGCGGGTTGAGCGCCACAAATCCGGCAGCGGTTAACGCCAACACGGGTCTCTCAGGCCAGAGTAGTAGCGCCATCTGATATGCACAGACAATCGGAACACACGCCAACAGCAACGAGATCAAACGCAAAAACATCGCGGCACGCACGGTCGCGCTTTGGGTCAGGGTCTCGTCCGGCAAATGCACGTAGATGTTCTTGTTCCAGGGATCGGTCGTGGATTGCGGCGTCCAGCCCTTCTCCCATCCGGGATTGGGGATGAGACGTGCGGGCAAGTCCTCCATCGGCGACCAGAAAGTAAGCGCTGCGCCCAGGGCATAGTACAGAGGCGGAGCATAATAGAGGGGCGGATCGTGAACCGTCAAAAACCACGCCATAGCCTCTCCACTATCGGCGCGCTGGTCGGGAATTACCGGTGGAGGAAGGGCCTTCTCCTTGGCAATGTAACGAATCACTTGTAGATGCGAAAATTCATCCGAGGATTCAAAAAGCGGAATGGTCAATCCGTAAGCTAATCCCAGAATGACAAAAACTCCAAGCAACCCATAAAGCCAACTTTTTGAAACCATAATGCCTTTCGCCTCAACTCAGCGCCAGTATAACGCGGAACGCTATCACGTCAAAACTCGAACTTCGGACTTACCAATGATGGAGACAAGATTTACCACGAAGCCGCAAAGGTTAACACAGATTTTTTCTTGGTGTCTTGGTGGCTTTGTGTGAAGAAACATCCCGTGCACGCAGGTGTGCGCTGAGACTTTTTCGTTTTGACCTTCTCTTGCCTTTCCTCACCACCTGAGTACAATATTGGCCTATGAGTGTTGTGGATGAAGTCAAGGATAGATTAGATATTGTCGAGGTCATCGGGCGGCACGTTCACCTTCAGAAGTCTGGACGCTACTTCAAAGGACTCTGTCCCTTTCATACCGAAAAGACCCCCTCATTCTTCGTCTTCCCAGATACCCAGGGATGGCACTGTTTCGGTTGCAACAAGGGGGGCGACCTCTTTACCTTCGTGATGGACTTCGAGGGGCTGGACTTCCGTACAGCCCTGGAGGAACTCGCGCGCCGGGCCGGGGTGGAACTGCAACCGCGCACGCCGGAACAGGTTGAGGCCGAGAGCGAATCCGAACGCCTACGACTCCTTCTGGAAGCCGCTGCCGCCTACTATCACACGCTGCTTCTCACCGCGCCGCAGGCTGCTCACACCCGCGCGTACGTCGAAAAGCGTGGCTTCACACGCGAGACTCTGGAGACCTTCCAGCTTGGGTACAGCCTCAACGATTGGGATGCCGTGCGCACCTATCTCTTCGGCAAGGGCTTCAGTGTCGAAGAGCAAATCAAGGCGGGCATGCTCGTGGAACGTGATGGCGGGGGGACCTACGACCGCTTCCGCAACCGGCTGATGATCCCGATCTGTGACCGGCGCGGGCGGGTGATCGCGTTTGGCGGGCGCGTGCTCAATCCTGACGACCAGCCCAAGTATATGAACTCGCCGCAAACCACACTCTTCGACAAGAGCAATGTGCTGTTCGGCTATCATCTCGCCAACCAGGCCATCCGCGAGGCCGACGCGGCGATCATCGTCGAAGGCTATATGGATGTGATGATCCCACACCAGGCCGGCTACAAGAATGTCGTCGCGCCAATGGGCACCGCGCTCACCGAGGGTCATTTGCAACAATTGCAGCGCCTTACCAAACGCTTTCTCCTGGCATTGGACCCCGACGCAGCGGGTATCCACGGCACGTTGCAGGGACTGGAGACCGCGCGGCAAACGCTGGATCGCGAGTGGGAAGCGATTTTCGATCCTCGTGGATTAGTGGGGGTCGAAGGACGTCTCAAGGCAGATATTCGTGTTGTGACTCTACCAGAAGGGCGTGATCCCGACGAGTTGATTTTGGAAGATCCCACCCAGTGGGAAAAGCTCGTCGCCGATTCGCAACCCATCGTGCGCTTTTTCTTCGAGCAACTGCTGAAACAAGAAAACCCGCGAGAACCGAAGGGCAAAGCGCGCATCGTGGACGCTATGCTGCCCCTGCTCAACGACATCGCCGACAGTGTGGAACGCGAAGCCTACGTCCAGGATATCGCGTTGCGGCTTGGATTGGATGCACGCGGGTTGCTCGACCGTCTGCGTGTGCGCGAGCGCGCTCAGGCAGTGCGGCGGCAATCCGCTGTCAAA
This sequence comes from Anaerolineae bacterium, assembly GCA_016934645.1. The sequence continues at coordinate 12,373 of JAFGSL010000220.1, read as the reverse complement.
GCGCCAGGGTTGGCGGCACCCGGACTAACAGCGTCAGGGCGAACGACCCCGGTCGGCGACCTGGAAGCTTACTTGCTCACACTGTTGATGCGCTATCCAGAAGTCCTAACCCTCGCCGATGCTCAACTTGACACGGCGCAACTCGAGAGGATCAACGATGACGATTTTTCCGGCACGAGCCGGCTGATATGGCTGGCCTGGCTGGAATTGGGGGCACATCCCGAACTGGAACTGAGCGATGTGCTACCTGCAGACCTATTGGAACAAGTTCAAATGTGGCTCGCGTCACCACTGCCCGATATGCCGTTGGATCAGTGGGCACGTGACGCTGTCCGCACCGTACTACGCCTGCGTGAAAGGCAACTGCGCGATATTTCCAAGCATACCCAAAGCCTGGTCGCAGAAGCACAGGGGGAAGGCGATCTAAAGGCCGAACGGTATTTAACCGCACTGCAAAGCCTCTCTGAGACACTTTGTCGAGTTCAACAGGCGTTGAGTCGGTGATGATGCTACAAAGCGGCATATTGTTTGAGGCAAGGAGGAGGAATGTCATCTAGGCAACGAAGAGCCAACGCCCGTCCCACAGGCCGCGTCCACCAAGAATCGGACGATATGGACGAACACGAGTCGGAGGATGCAAACCACTTCCAAGAGGATGCCTGGGAAGAAGAGGACATCGAAGTGGAAGTCAGCGGAGATAACGAGGACTTCGACGGCAGCAGTACCGTCGACGAGGATAGTCCAACCTGGGAAGACGAACCCTCGGAGGATGAGCTTGAGGAGATCGAGGAAGAGTTATCCAAGCCCATTATCGTAGAAGACCTGGTGGATGACCCGGTGCGCATGTATCTGCGCGAAATTGGGCGCGTCGATCTCCTCGAACCCTACCAAGAAGTTTGGCTCTGCATCATCCGCGAGGCTGTAGCGCAGTTGAACGTCGTTTGCCAGACAGTTGCTACGGCGGATGATCCTGAGACGATGGAAGCCAGCGTTTTGGATCTCTACAAACAGGCCCGCACCGCATGGAACGAAAGCCAACGCGCCGCTCAGAAGAACGAACTCGACACCCCAGAAATTGTGGATTTCCTGGGAGAAATCTTGCGGCAGCAACAAGTGCTCATCGCTGAGAAAGCCTCGAACCTTTATACCTATATGGGGCCTAACCAGTGGGGCGATGACCCGCATTGGCGGCCTGTCATCCTGGAATTGCTCCGGGTGGCGATGTACCTGTACCTGCTACCGCCGGAATTGGTCGAGTACGTCCGCGAAAGGATGAACGGCAGCACCGCTAGCAGCACCCGTCGTTGGCCGACAACGACTCAAATATGCGCACATGTCAATCCCGATTCAGTCTTTGCCTGGTGGGAGCGCGTCGAAGTATTGGCTGCCGAAGCGCAACAAATGTTGGTACGCGCCAACCTGCGGCTGGTGGTGAACATCGCCAAACGCTATGTTGGGCGCGGGGTCTCTTTCCTCGATCTGATCCAGGAAGGCAACATCGGCCTATTGCGCGCCGTCGAGAAATTCGATTACATGCGCGGCTACAAGTTCTCCACGTATGCGACATGGTGGATCCGGCAAGCCATCAGCCGCGCCATCGCTGACCAGGCGCGCACCATCCGCATCCCCGTCCATATGGTCGAGACCATCAACCGCCTGATGCGCATCCAACGGCGTATGATGCAGGAACTCGGGCGCGACCCCAATCTCGACGAGTTGGCGCTGGAAATGGACGTCCTGGAACCGGAAGACGTCGCCGCCATCAACGAGGCCCGTGCCGAAAACCTCCCTCTGCCGCCACACCTGGACCGGAAACTGCGCCGGGCGATGTCCAAAGTTCGCCGCATCATCAGCATCTCCCAGGAGCCGATGTCGCTGGAAAGTCCAGTAGGCACGGAGGACAACAGCGAACTTTCCGACTTCATCGAGGATGACAACCTTCCCGGCCCTATGGACGCCACATCAATGCAGATGCTTCGCGAACAACTCCAACACATCCTGGGCGAGCTGGGTCACCGCGAGCGTGAAGTACTTGAAATGCGCTTTGGTCTCAAGGATGGACGCCCGCACACACTCGAAGAGGTTGGGCAGGCATTCAACGTTACCCGTGAGCGCATCCGGCAGATTGAATCCAAGGCTCTGCGCAAACTCCGCCATCCGGGCCGCAGCCGCAAACTGCGTGACTTCTTGACCTAACAGAGGTGTTATGTTTAGAAAGATAGAAATTTCGACGCGTGCTAAGATCGACTTCATCGACATCACTACCGAAATACAGAATGTAGTCCAAGAAGCAGCAATTGATGAGGGAATGTGCTTCCTCTACTGTCCTCACACCACAGCAGGCATCGTGCTCAACGAGAACTGGGACCCGAGCGTTGAAAGCGACATCGCCATGCTCCTGGACCGCATTGTGCCGGAAGGCCTGCCCTACCGCCATAGCGAGGGCAATTCTACCGCGCACATCAAATCGGTGCTACTCGGCAGCGACCACTTTATCTTCGTACAAGAGCAGCAGTTACGGATGGGCCAATGGCAGGGCGTCTTCCTCGCCGAATTCGACGGCCCGCGACGGCGTGCGGTGTGGATCAGAGTTGTGGCCGATGTCGCCAGCGGCTAAAAATGCGGTGACAACCACACAGCCCGTGAATCTGCGCACCGCAAGTTCTCACGCCATTCCCTGGGAAACCATCGAAGCGCTGCTACATCGTGTGCAAAAGCCGGGACGCTACGTCGGCGGCGAGTTCAATGCAATCCATAAACCCTGGGAAACCGCCGACATCCACGTATGCTTGGCTTTCCCCGACATCTACGACCTGGGGATGTCCAATTTCGCCCTCGCCATTTTCTACGACCTGCTCAATGCACAGCCCGATATCCTGGCCGAGCGCACCTATTTGCCCGCGCCGGATATGATCGCGCAGATGCGGGGCGTGGGAATGCCGCTCTATGCGCTGGAAAGCTACCGCCCGGTCGCAGCCTTCGACATCCTGGCAATCAGCGCCGCTTACGAACAACTCTACACCAACGTCCTAGAACTGCTTGATCTCTCCGGCATCCCCCTGCGTGCCGCCGACCGTGACGCGACGCACCCACTTATCGTCGGCGGCGGACACGGGACATTCAACCCTGAACCGGTCACCGATTTCTTCGACGTACTCGTCATCGGTGAAGCGGAAGAGGTGCTCCTCGATCTGGTGCAGACGTGGCGACTGCATCGCCGCCTCCCCCGTGAAGCACAATTATATGCGCTGCTTGATGTGCCAGGGCTATACATCCCGTGCTTCTACCAGTCCACCGGGGAATCCGGTGCCGTGGTCCCCACTGACGCTGCCGCGCCTGCCCACATCCTCAAGCGCCTGTTACCTACGCTGCCCCCCACTCCCATCCGTCAACTCGTCCCCAACGTGGAGGTGACGCACAACCGCGCTGTGGTCGAAATCCAGCGAGGATGCACGCGTGGCTGTCGCTTCTGCCAGGCCGGATCAATCACGCGACCTGTGCGCGAACGCCCCGCCACCGAGATTGTCGATACCATCGCCACTATCCTGGACGCCACCGGCTATGAAGAGGTCGCCTTGCTCTCGCTCTCTTCCGCCGACCATTCGGAGATCAAGCCGCTGCTGGAAGCGATAATGGAGCGATTCAAGGATCATCACCTCTCCGTCTCGCTGCCGAGTCTGCGTATCGAATCGTTCTCCGTGGACCTGGCCGATATGCTCTCGAAAGGCCGGCGCTCCGGCTTCACTTTTGCGCCGGAGGCTGGCAGCGATGCGATGCGCCGCCGCATCAACAAGGATATCGCCACCGAAGACCTGCTCGCTGTGGCGGAGGAAGTCTTCACACGTGGCTGGCGCACCCTCAAGCTTTACTTCATGCTTGGGCTGCCGGGCGAAACCGATGACGATATTGAAGCCATTATCGATCTGGCGCACCGGGTCCGGCGCCTGGGACTGGACATCGGCGGGCGAAAGACGGAGGTTCACGTCAGTGTGAGTACCTTTGTCCCCAAACCGCACACGCCGTTTCAGTGGGCGCCACTGGCCGACCGCGCCACAGTCGAACGGCGGCAAGCGCTCCTGCGTGAGCGTCTGCGTGGGCGTGGGCTGCGCCTCTCCTGGAACGCGTACGACGGCACACGCCTTGAAGCGCTGCTGGCGCGCGGCGACCGGCGACTGAACGTCGTCGTCGAAGCCGCGTGGCGCAACGGCGCCTGCTTCGACGCCTGGGACGAATGGCGCAGCATGGAAGCCTGGGAACATGCTTTCGAGGAAACCGGCATCGACGTGGATGAAGAGCTTTATCGACCCCGCGCCGAGGACGAACCGCTTCCCTGGGATCACCTTCACAGCGGCGTCGAAAAGCGCTTCCTCTTGCGCGACTATCGCCGCAGCCAGGCCGGCGAACTGCTTTCCGACTGCCGCGGAGATTGTCACGCCTGCGGCATCCTCGTCAACTACCCCGGCATGTGGACTGAAGAGTGGGAATGTCCGGGGCAGGGAGTAGGGAGTAAGGAGTAGAGAGTATGGATTGCGAATTACGAATTACGAATCACACATCACGGATTACCAATCCCCAATCCCTGCGGTATCGTATCACATTTGCTACACGGCGAACATTGGCCTATGTCTCCGTTTTGGAGCTGGGCAAAATCTGGGAACGCAGTCTGCGTCGCGCCAGAATGCCGCTCAAGTATAGTCAGGGGTACAATCCACGCCCCAGGCTACATTTTGCCGCACCTTTGCCCGTGGGTTGCGGTAGTGAAGCGGATCTTATGGATGTGTGGCTAGAAACACCGGTGAATCCAGAAACGATGTTGGCAGCCTTGACAGATACGGTCCCATCTGACTTATCCGTCGTTGACGTGCATGTCGTGCCCGAGGACGACGCCGCGCTCTCGGAACAGCTTATCGCCGCCGAATATCGCGTGTGGCTGCGCGATGCGCCGCAAGAGGTGGTAGAATCTGCCGTCACGGGCTTTCTGGAGAGCACGTCGCTTTCATTGCCAAAGCGTGGGCGCAAGTACCGCGGCAAGACCTACGATCTGCGCCCACTGGTCGAAGCGTTGCGCCTCGAAGACGCGCCGGCCCCATGGACCGGCTTGTGGATGCGCCTGTACGCCCGTCCTGGCGCAACCGGTCGCCCAGACGAGGTGCTGAAAGCGTTCTACCTGGCTGACACTCCGCGGCGCTGCACGCGCACGCGTCTGATTTTGGGGTAAGAACCTATCCGAAAATTCACCGTTGGCGCACCGGAAACGCTTGCAGGCGCAGTTTTCGGATAGGTCTAAATACTGCTTTTTTAGGGAAAGGAGGCCTATATGACCCAGAATGCTTTTGTCGAACAGATGCGTGAGGAGCATGGCGAGGATTTCAATCCGGAAACGGACCTTCCGGGAGGACGCACGGTCACCTTTATGGGCAACACCTACGACCTGGCTGCCTTGGGTGCACTCGGCAGCGGTGTGCTCGTCCTCTTTTCTTGCCTGACGTGCAATATGGGATACTACTGCCTGCCGTTCATTCCTTTGCTCCTCGGCCTCGTGGGGATTGTCTCAGCACGTGAAGCCGTCAACAAGGAGCGCACCCAACTCTGGTCGTGGCTTGGCATCGGCGCGGGCATCGTCGTTATTATAGCCGGAATTCTAGCAGTTATAGGGTCCTGCCTATGGTTTGCTTTTATGTTTGCTAACGCGGAAACCTACTGACGTCGCTTCTGTCCATCATACATACTCACTATCCAGGGGGAAGGTGGGGATTTTTCATAAGAATCAACGCTCATGTCAGTTATAATCTGGTATAATACCAGGTAGTGTTTTCAATAATCACCAAGGGAAATGAGGGAATTGTGTTAGCCAGTCTATATAGCAATATGTGTCACGCCTATCCCAAGTTTAGGAAGGCCACACGCAAGCAGATGTACCAACTGTTGGCCCGTTACTATCAAAAGCATGATTGGTCGTTCATGAATTACGGCTATGCGCCGGACGATGTTGACGAAATCCCGGCCTTGCACATTGACGACGAAATCAACCGTTACTGCATCCAGCTTTATCACCACGTCGCCAACGCTGTCAAACTGCGCGGGCTGAAGGTGCTGGAAGTAGGCAGCGGGCGTGGCGGTGGCGCGGATTACATCAGGCGCTATCTTGGCCCATCCGAGATGATCGGTGTGGATTTTTCCGATAGAGCTGTACGATTGTGCCAGCACCACTATGACGCCGAAGGCCTGAGCTTTATGCCGGGTGACGCCGAGGATCTACCGTTCAACGACAACAGCTTCGATGCAGTGGTGAATGTGGAGTCGTCGCATTGCTACAGCTCAATGTCCACCTTCCTCGGGCAGGTCAAGCGCGTCCTTAAGCCCGGCGGGCACTTCCTCTTTGCCGACTTCCGCTCCCGCGAGCAGCTCGATGAGCTAGACGCCCAACTCGAACACTCCGAGATGCAGCACGTCAGGCAGAAGGATATCACGCCCAACGTGATCAAGGCGCTGGATGCCGACCACGAGCGCCGCATCGCGCATATTCGCCGGGGAGCGCCGAAGTTTATGGCGAAACTGATCCAAGAATTTGCTGGGACCCAAGGCGCTGGTATTTACAAGAGATTCCAGACCGGGGCCGCCGTCTACAAAAGCTTCGTACTCCAGAAAGCCTGATCTCGAAGCTGGATACTGGATACTTGATGCTCACAGCCAACTTCGGGTTTCCGGAATCGAGCAATCAGCTCCTAGCTTCCAGCTTCCAGTCGACACACGCCAGCCAAGCAGGTAGCGCGTCAAGCAAGCGCGCCATCACAATCCGCGCCTGTGCGCTGAAAAACGTGACAGAGCCATCGTAGGCCTCTCCGCCATCAGCGCCTACCAGGTCGGTCACGCTACGCAGAATCAGGCAACGCACGCCATTTCGTGCTGCGACGTAGGCGATCGCGCCGGATTCCCAATCGCCGGCAGCGGCACCGAAATGCGCGCGCAACACAGGAACTTCTTCCGCCACCAAATCGCGGTCGCCGGATACCAGCAAGTCACGTTGTACCGGCATCGGGTACGGCTCCGCCAGCCATGACAAATCCAGATCGGTGGCGTAATGTCTCAGCGCGGCCTCTTGATCCCCCATTTGCTCGATGATATCGTAGACGATTGTGCGCTCGACCAGCACGACTGTCTCCCGCTCAATCGCGCCATCGAAGCCGCCGCACGTCCCCAGGTTGACGATGAGTTGCGGCTGCCACCGGTCGATCACGTACTGCGTCGCCGCGGCTGCCGCAATCTTCCCCCACCCTTCGTGGCAAAAGACTACCGGCTCTGCACGACCAGCCACATCGACTTGGGCGATGCACCACTCACCGTAGGGGAAGAAAGACAGCTCGTTGTGGGCAAATCGTTCGCGCACGATATCCCACTCCTGTCCCGCCGAAACCACTACTGCTACTCGAATTCGCGTTTCACACATACCGGTCTCCTTTATGATGGGGATTCGTAATTAGGGATTGGTCATTAGGAAAAAGAAGCAAACCCAATCACCAGTCACCAATCCCTTCTCATGCACAGATGTGCGTGCGCCGCCGCCAGCCACGGGTGAACGACGGCGAGCGTGACACGACGCTCCCACAGATAGCGTAAATAGACGCATGCTGCCGCATCTAGCGAGCGAGCCAGCGCCGCTTCCAGAGCCACGCGGTACGGTGGTTCGCCCGGTTGGTCCCACGCCAGCTTATCCGCCACGAAGAGCACTTTATCCAATGGTGAGGCACCCGCCTTGAGTGTCGTGTGACAACCGATAGCATTGAGCACGCCGGTGTCGGTCACGCCGAAAAGGTCGCGGGCCAAAACAAGCGAGAGCTTTTGGTGCAAGATCATCGGCAGTGCGCGCTCTTCGGGCAACACGGAGAGGCCCAACGCCTCCGTGACTGCTACCCGCTTCCCCGCCGGGATAACGGCGCTGACGTCGTGCAGCCACGCTGCCTTCTCCGCGCGTACTGCCTCCACACCAGCTAACGCGGCAATCCGGCACGCTTCTTCCGCAACCGCGGCACTATGAAGCGCCGTCTTTGGACAGCTATGGTGCATCAGAAACGCGGTCACATCCTGCGCTATATCGCCTACCAACACAACACCTTCGCTAAGCTTAACGAGTATCGTATGCATCTCCCCACAGTATACCCTATTTACAAGTAGCAAGTAATGAGTTAAGAGCAATGAGTAACCAGTATCCAACATCGAACTTGTGACTCTGTCAGAAACCCGTATAATGAAGATGCGGCCTCGTGGCCTTATTATCCTGGTTAGAGCCTAACCACGCAGATTTTTGCTCACTTGATAGCATGTGACACGGGCAAGAACAGGCGTTAAGGATCTTTATGGTTCCGGTTTATTTGGGTTAGGAACACCCATGGAAATTGAAGCAAAGTTTATCATACAGGATACGCAGACCTACCGCAACTTGCAGGCGATGGAACGCCTGGGACTTTTCTCAATCTCAGCCCCTCGCGTGGAGAACATGCGCGACATATATCTCGACACGCCGGATCGCAGCCTTCTGCGATCCGGCTATGCATGCCGCCAAAGGGAACAGGATGGCTGCGCTGTGATCGCCCTGAAGTCGCTGCACGGCGCTGAGGGTAATATCCATCGTCGCGAAGAAGTGGAAGCACCCCTGGCGCGGATTGAAATAACGCCGGAGAACTGGCCCGACAGCGCCGCGCGCCAACGTGTTCTTGCGCTGGTCGATCCCCATATGCGACTGCAACCGCTCCTACATCTTGAACAGCGCCGCGAGGTGCGTGAGGTGCTGTACGCGCAGCGCCTCATCGCTGAACTTAGCCTCGACACCGTAAAAAGCTTCAATCAAGTGTACCACGAGCTAGAAATCGAACTCAAAGGCGCGGGAACGGAATATGACCTCGCCGCCATCCTTGATAAACTAACAAAAATACCGGGGTTAAGGCCGGAGTCACGCTCCAAGTTCGAGCGGGCACTGGCAACGCTCGATGCGCAAGGTATACCATCTCCTCTTGCAAAAACCGGATCGCCCCCAACGAAACCTGTCCCGGCAAACAATGCACCTGGACCTGGCATTGTCGCCAGCGATTCTGTGGCCGAAGCCGCGCACAAGACGTTGCGTTTCCACATGCTATGCATGGTGGCGAACGAAGACGGAACGCGTGCAGGCGTCGATATTGAGGCGCTGCACGATATGCGCGTGGCAGCCCGGCGGATGCGTACTGCATTTTATGTTCTCGCAGACGCTATCGATGCCGATGCGACCGCATCCTACCTGAAAGAACTCAAGCACACCGGGCGATTGCTAGGGCACGTCCGTGACCTGGATGTTTTCCGGGAAAAGACGGAGGCGTATCTGGGCGCGTTCGCCAAAAGTATACCACCGGATCTTACCCTGCTGATGAGCGCCTGGGATACCGAATACGCACGCGCGCGGTCGAAGCTGCTCAAATATCTTGATAGCGAACGTTACACACAGTTCAAACACGCCTTCACAGCATACCTGGAAAACTCACTCTCTCCCACCTCCGCGAGTAACCCTGCACAGCGCGTCGCTGTTGCTGTCCCCAACCTGATCGCCACGCGGCTGATCAAGTTCTATAACTGCAAAACCAGGCTCGATCACCCTAACGTTGAACTGACCGACTACCATCAGATGCGCATTGTCACCAAATATCTGCGCTATACCCTGGAATATTTCCGCGAGGTACTGGGAACGGAAGTGGGACAGGCCATCGAGGAACTGAAAGTGCTACAAAACCATCTAGGCGCGCTTCAGGATGCCGTGGTCGCCAGCACGCATCTGCACAACGTCATCACCTGGGGAACGTGGCAGCCCCCCAAGGAAGAACATCTGAGATGGACCCCCACGCCTGTCAACGCACCTGACGTAGCCGCATATCTGGAATTCCGGAAGACCGAGAGCTGCCGTCTAGTGCGCACGTTCCCTGAAGTCTGGGCGTGTTACGAGGCTGTCTCCGGCAACGGCACACACAACGAGTGCCCACACTTTACCGCGTTGATTGCCAGCGCCATCGCTGCGCTGTCATAGGAATCACATTTCATATCGACAAGGAGAAACACATGACCCAGAAGCCAAAATTCGTCATTTTACTTGGACCACCCGCCGCCGGCAAAGGCACACAGGCCACACGACTGAGTGAACACCTCAACCTGCCCCACGTTGCCAGCGGCGACCTGTTCCGTTACAATCTCAAGAATGAGACGGAGCTAGGCCTTAGGGCCAAGGCGTACATGGACCGCGGTGCGCTCGTCCCCGACGACATCACAATTGCGATGGTACTGGACCGCCTAAGCCGCCCCGATTGCGCGGGCGGTGCGCTACTCGACGGTTTTCCCCGCACCCTGGCGCAGGCCGAGGCGTTGGACAAGGCCCTGGCCGAAAAAGGCCTCGCCATCAACGGCGTGCTCAACATCATCGTGCCCGATGATGTGTTAGTCGAGCGCGTGACCGGGCGACGGCTGTGCCGCACCTGCGGTGAACCCTATCACATCAAGTTCAATCCGTCGAAGGTGGAGGGGATCTGCGATATCGATGGCGGCGAGTTGTACCAGCGCGATGACGACAACGAGACTACAGTACAGAACCGCCTCAAGGTCTACTGGGATCAGACCAGCCCTCTCGTCGGCTACTACAAAGATGCCAGCGTGCTGGTCGATATCGACGGCAACCAGGAGATCGATGCGGTAACCGAGGCACTCAAAGCCGCCGTCGCAAACCTGTAAACAAAAGTGGGATTTTAGGCTGCCGAAGACAGCAGCCTAAAATCCCTGACTAGATTCTCCGCACCCTCGTGAAGGAGAAGTCATGTTGGAAAATATAGACCGTGGGCTGAAGCTGCGCAAAAAAGTCTATAAAGCACAGCGTCCAAAGCTGCAACGACGCCTCTATGCACTGCAACGGGCTTGTATGGAGGCCGGGCTGCCCGTGATTGTGATTTTCGAGGGCTGGGATGCGGCTGGCAAGAATGCAGTACAGAAAGTATTAACTCAACGTCTCGATCCCCGGAGTCTCGTTATGCACGATATCCAACCACCCCGTACCTACGAGACGCTGATGCCGTGGCTCTGGCGTTTCTGGCTCAAGATTCCACGCTACGGCGAGATGGCCGTCTTTTACCACAGTTGGTATGAGCGTGTCTTACGGGAGCGTGTGGAAGACGGCCTCTCCAGACAAGAGCTATCGAAGGCCTTCCGCGACATTGCCAATTTCGAACGCGCACTGGCGGATGATGGCTACGTCATCGCCAAGCTCTTCTTTCACATTAGCCAGGAGGAACAAGCGCAGCGTCTTAACGACCTGCAAAGCGATCCCCTCTCCAACTGGCGCGTCCTACCCCAACATTGGGAACGCCACCACCGCTACAACCATTACGTCACCGCCATCAAAGAGATGCTCAAACGCACCGACGCCCCCAGCGCACCGTGGACTGTCATCCCCGCGACGAATTTCCGCTGGGCGTGCGTTACGGCTTTCGAGACAGTGATTGCGCGAATCGAACATGCACTTGGAGCGCGTGGCATTGCCTTACCAAAAGAAGATCTCAGTGGCATATCGGCCTCAGAGAACGAGCCAGGTACGCTCACGCCCACAAGCGAAGAAGGGAAATAACCCATGTTACAGGCCATCGATCTGAACCAGAGCTTATCCCGCAAGGCCTACAAGAAAGAGCTACTGCGTGCACAGTTGCAGTTGCGTCAACTGGCCTACCAACTCTATCTGAGCAAACGCTCCATAGTCATCCTCTTCGAAGGATTAGACGGTGCAGGGAAAAGCAGCGTGATCAAACGCGTGACCCAGCAACTGGATCCGCGCGGCTACGAGGTGTACACGATTGGCCCGCCTGGGGACGAAGAGCGCGCTCACCATTATCTATGGCGCTTTTGGCGCTGCCTCATCCCGCCCGATAAGAAGCAAATCCTGATTTTCAACCGCAGTTGGTACGGGCGTGTTCTGAACGAGCGCGTGCAGGGAATCCATCCCAGAAGCGTGTGGCGGCGCGCGTACCGCGAGATCAACGAGTTCGAGCGACATCTGGTGGATTCCGGCATCATCATCGCCAAGTTTTGGCTGCACATCAGCCCGGAAGAGCAATTACGGCGCTTCGCAGCGCGCGCCAGAGCCACCGATAGAATCTGGAAATCCGCCCAGGAAACCATGGAACGACGCGCGCAATGGGAGCTTTACGAAGAAGCCGTCGAGGATATGTTGCTGCGTACCAGTACTGTACCCGCGCCATGGACTATCATCGAGAGCGACGATAAGCGCTACGCGCGCGTCAAAACAGTGCAGACACTGGTGGGGCTGCTCACCAGAGAACTCAACTACCAACCCGCGGATCTCTTGAAAAGTTTT
>JAFGSL010000219.1 GCA_016934645.1 Anaerolineae bacterium | reverse complement strand
TACCCCGTGAGCCAATACGCGATGGCGATCAGTGCACCCGCGCCGCCGTTCGCCAGGGCTTGCCAAAGATCACGCCGGGAGCCTTTGGCAAACTTCTCGGCTAAATTTGCTTTTGTGGTTTCCTTGTATTTCGAGAGCAGGCTGCCAAGGATAAAGAATGTGATGAGCAGCAACCCCCACGGCCATCCGCCAAAGCCGAAAATCGCCGTGCCGGTGAGGAGCGCGCCGATGACACCGCTGATCGAGAGTGCCTCCCGTTTGTAGGCTGCCCACCCGATCGCGGCGCTGATCACGAAACCGAGGCCAAGTTGTAAGAATGGGATATGCATGACCGCTCCAAGAATAGTCTGGTAGTCATTAGTCGTGTAGTCAGCTCATACGCTCACACGTATTTTTCAGCCAGTGCGCATAGCTATAAGTGTGTTCGGCATCCAGGTGCGGAACGGCGTCGCCACGTAGGATATGCTGAGCAACGCGCGTGAGCGTCGCGTGCAGCGCATCTTCTGGACCGAATGTCTCGAACGCCAGGCTCCACCACCTCTCGCCGTGGATGGCAACTTCTGCCAGTTCGATGTTACATCCCGGCACGGTGATCTCCGCAGCGCCAACGGCGACAACGCTCCCGTCTTCGTTGACGAAATAGCGTCGCAGGCGGCGCGTTTTACGGATGCTGATCCACGATGGGCGTGAACCGGCAAGATTGCCTAACCCGCTGCCGGTGTCGTTGACGCCGAAACTCCACTTGCGCCAGCCTTCGACCACGCCGTGGACGTGCTCATGGAATTGTTTGATGCCATATTGCTTTGCGCGTTGTTTGATCTCGATCCGGCCCTCACGCAATTTGATGCCGAGATCATCGTGGTCTGCCAGATGTAGGTAATAGTCGATGCGCGTAGGTTGGGCCTCCGGCGCGCGTTCGCCGTAGTGATACCAGGCCAGTACGTCCGATGGGATAGGACCGGGATAGAACCAGCGCGTTTCGACGGTGGGGAACATCGGTGTGATCAGCCATCCAACAGCGCGTTCAGGGCGAAGAGCACCAGCCCGGTGAGCAGGGGGACGCTGAGGTTGTCGGTCCCGGCGGGTGAAAAGGCTTCAGCAGTTGTGGCGACGGTCGTCCCGATCAAGGTTAGCAGCAAAACGCTCCCCAAGCGCAAGTCCATCGAATTCGGGCTGAGCGCCGATCCCGGCAGCCACAGCAGTGTGAGAAAAATGGCGACGAAAGCTCCTATCGCCATCGCGGTGGAGCCTTCCCGGCTGCGACTGTGCCCGAACGTGGTGTAGGGGCTTTTGCCGTAGCGTTGCCCGATGATGCTGGCAAGGCCGTCACCCCACGTCATCGCCATCACCGCTGCTGCTGCGATGGGGACGCGATCCAGTGCGCCGCCGGTCCGCCACAACGATGTGAACAGGATGGTGATCGAAATCGCGAAGTAGACCGTACCCGGTGAGGAATCGACTGCGTCCATTGCCTTGAAGATCTGGAAACGATAGAAGACGAAGTTGAGCACGATGAACGTCGCAAAGGGGATGATACCGATGCTCCACGTATCGAACAGCGCCAGAACCCCCCACATCCACATCCCCGCGCCGATGTGGATGATCTTGCGTGTGAACGCCTGCGGCCACTTGAGCCGCTTGCCGATGGCCTCGACGATGAATAGCAACCCGAAGGCGTACAAATACGAAGCGATCAGTCCTATGACATCATTCTTGGTCATGGCACCCTCTTTTGTGAATGGTAACTCGTGATTAGGGATTGGGAGAAACCAATCCCACGTTCCCAATCCCTAATCCCTGTTCTGCAGCCGGCAGCGTGAACCAGAAGGCGCTGCCCTCGCCGATGGTGCTGGTGACGCCCACCTCCCCGTGCAGTTTCTCGACGATGCGCCGCACGATGGAGAGTCCCAGGCCGTGCCCTTCAACCCGTGTCTGGTCGAGCCGCTCGAATTGCGCGAACAGCCTGGCTTGATCCTCTGGAGAAATACCCGATCCGTTATCGCGCACCCAGAAAGCGATTTTCGATTGTGGGTTTTCGATTTTAGATTTTAGATTATCCATTTCGGGTTGTGGCATACCGGCTGCAAGGACAGGTCCCAAATCGGCAATCGGCAATCGGCAATCTAAAATCGTATAGCCGAGTTCGATGTGCGGGGTCACGCCTGTTTGGGGATTACCGCCGTATTTCATCGCATTACTGAGATAGTTGACCCAGACTTCTTCTACCCACGGCGCATAGCCTTTGGCGATGGGCCATTCGGACGGCATGTGGATGTCGGCCCGCAGACGTGCCCGCAAGTCGGCGAGTCGGTTATGGGCTTCTTCCACGATGTCCGCCATATCCAGAGGGCGCGTTTTTACATCGTCCAGCTTGCGCACGCTAGAAAGCAGCAATAGTTCGTCGATGATGTTGGCCATCTTATAGCTGCTTTGTTTGATGCGCTGTAGATTGGTAAGCACCTGTTCCTCTGACATTCGCGTCAGGCGCGACTCGAGCAGGCCACTGAATCCCACCAGCGCCGAAATGGGATTCTTCAGATCGTGGGCGACGGTGTGGGCGAAGGCATCCAATTCCGCGTTGCGCAGTTCGAGTTCCTGTGTATAGGCCTGCAATTGGGCATTGGCCTCTACGAGTTCGTGCGTGCGCTGCGCGACTTTTTCTTCCAACGTGTGGCTGTATTCCTCTAGCCGGGCGTTGGCTTCGGCCAATTGCGCCACCGCCTGCCGTTCTGCCCCCAGCGTGTTGATTTGTAGCCGGTAGAAACGCGCCATGAGGACGATCACGACAAGCAGGAACATGGCCAACGCTGTTCCGGCCTCAATCCAAAATCCGACGCCCTGGGGGCCAGAAGGTACTGCGATCACTTGCTCCAGCTTACCAAGATAGACAAGGTAGATGAAAACGGCGTAAATGAGCAGGCTAAAGACGGTGTTGATAATCCCAGCGCGAATGTTGACGAGAATGCACGCGATGACCGGCAACCAGAGCAGATAGAGTCGCCCACTGGCTGCCATGCCGCCGCGAGCCAGTGCCATAATACCGACGAAGTAACCCAGGATCAGCACGCTCCAACCGCGCACGCGCACGTCTAGTTTGCGCCAGAGCGCCATCGCCACGATGATGGCGTAGCCGATTGGATAGGTGATCAGCCCTACATCCCACCCGCCGTAGCCCAGTCCATTGATCATCGGGACGATCACGGCGGGCAGCGCGACCACTGCGAGCACGGTCAGGATCACGTTCAGCGCCTTGGTGCGCCAAGCGTAGAGAATAGCGTCGATCTCGGCACCGATATTGGTCTTGATGTTATCATTCATAACTAAAAGTTTACATACCTACAGGAATTATGCAAGCAGCGCATAGTCAAGAACCAGGCTTTCTGTTGTCTTCCCCTTGTGTAGTATAACCGAAAATGGCCCCACTGCGGAATCCCTAGAACTGAGTCTACTTGTGTTTTTCCCCATTTACGATAAACTTTAGCGTGGGCTTGCATTCCCACACAACCATTTTTTGCGAAGCTCAACACTCTCTGCCTTATGCCCCCAAAACCTTTGGAAAGGAGAAGCATAATGAAATGGATAAAAATCTTGTTCATTGTTGGTCTGTTGTTGCTCGTGACGCAGAGCGTGTTGGCTGGCCGGACGACGCCATCCGCACCGGCAGCAATTGACGTAGCTCCCATTCTTATTGATCACACGTGTACTGATCTGGATCAGATTCCCACGTACTGGATTGACCAGGCACGGGCTTTAGCCATCCATTATGCGAATACCTCGCACGGCACTCAACTCTTGGCCTATCTCGATAATTTGGAATTGGCGGACAGCCAGTATGCCTATTCGATTATTTGGGCCGGAGACGTGCCCCCCGCGTCGTTGGATGAATGTGCGGCCGACGCAGTCTGTATTCTTAATGGCAACCCGCCTGAGACCTATATTGAACCGAATGACTACTGGGAGAGCCAGGACGGGATTTCAAGAACCGAGGCCGTCTCCAACACCGGCTTGTTTGGCTCTTCAATGTGGTCGTGGTGTGGTCAGGCGTCGGATTATTCGGAAGAACAGATTCAATTGTACCTCGACATTATGGGACAGTGGGACGCTGTTAGCCCTATGCGCTTTATCTTGATGACGGGACACACTGACGGGGGGAGCGACACACTCGCGCGTAACAACGCTATGATTCGCCAATATGCACAGGATCATAGCGTGGTTTTGTATGACTTTGCCGATATCGAAAGCTACGATCCTGATGGGACTTACTATCCTGACACAGACGACAGTTGTCCCTGGTGTAGTGCTTGGTGTGCTGCGTATCCGGAGGATTGCCAGGACTTACCAGAAGGTTGTGCTCATTCTCACGGGTTTAACTGCAAGCTTAAGGGGCGCGCGTTCTGGTGGATGATGGCGCGGCTGGCCGGATGGGACGGGGTGACGGGTGCCTATCGTGCCTCAACCGGCAGTGGTGACTGGAGCACCGGTGCGACCTGGACAGGGAGTACTGTTCCCGTTGCCGCCGATGTCGTCACCATCACGACCGGCACCACTGTGACGGTCGATGTCGATGCAGAGTGTGACCGGCTGACCGTCGAATCCGGTGCGACCCTTGTTATTCCAGATGGGATCTCACTCACTGTGCGTGAGATGGTGGATAACCACGGCACGTTACGCGAGACGCACACGGTTGACAATGACGCGGTTGCATTCCTGGCAATGGCTGATGTGTATGGCGTCGCCCGCTACCGGGGCGTCGAGATCAGTACGCCCAACAGCCTGGGGCAGGTTACGGTTACGGTGCAGGTACCGGGCGTGGGAGAATACTGCACCGCTACTGGGGCCGGTTCTCCGGCTTACGCCGGACGCTGCGTCGAAATCTTGGCCCAGAACAATACGAGTGCCACCGTGCGCCTCTGGGCGAGTGCTTTGGAGATGAACGGCCTCGTCGATCCCCGGCTTTACCGTTATGTCGCGCCGCAGTGGGAGCGTCTAGATACGGATGCTGCGACGGGTACTGCCGGTCGTTACACCTACGTGGAAGCCACAACGCCGGGCTTCTCGCACTTTTTGATTGCCGAGAATGCCGCTGCCCCCACCAGCGTCACGCAGGCCGGTGTGAAGGCTTCGCGTGCGTTCGATGCAGCCCTGGTGGTGGTGATTGGGTTGGCTTTGACCGGCGGTGCAATGCTGCTATCTCGTCTCTGGCGGTATTGCAAACGCACAGAGTGACCTGGAGACGGTAGCAGCTTAAGGCAACTTCCGGTAAATCTACATCTTAAATAATCGTAGTAGTATCTGTCATTTGTTCAGCCTTGCGAAGGTCTATGGACCTTCGCAAGGCTGTGGCTCACTTCGTCGCAAACGTATCGATCATCAACCGCACGTCGCCCAGTGGGTATAGAATCGGGCACGTCGCACCGCGCTTGATATATTCCTTCACCTTGGCACGAGCTTCTTCCGGCGTGCCGGTGGCGGTGATCTTTAGCACCAACTCGTCGGGGACGAAAACCATCGCTTTTTCGATTTGCTCCTTGGTGGCGGGCCAGCCCAGGATGCCCTGGATCTTCTGCACCACGTCCTTCTTCACACCGCTGGCCTTGGCGATATGTGGCTGCTGCGCGAGGTATTGCGTGAGTAGCATCTTTGCACCGCGGATGGCCTCCGCCTGATCCTCGTGCACCGAGCAGACGACGAGCTGTGGGCGGTCGAGGTCGTCGACGGTGCGACCGGCTTTGCGTGCACCCTTGTCCAGTAGCTCCATCGCCTCATCGTTGTACTCCGGCGGCACGCAGTAGTTGAGCACCACACCATCGGCGATTTCGCCCGTCATCTCCATCATCTGCGGGCCGGTTGCACCGATCATGATCGGGACGTTGCGTGGCTCCCGCCGCCCGTGGACGACGTCCAGCTCGATGTTGTTCACGTAGTGGAACTCGCCATGGTACGTCACCCGCTCCAGTGCCAGCAGCTTGCGCATCACCTCGATGGTTTCGCGCATGGCGGTGAGGGGCTTGCGCCGGTCGATGCCGACGTTCTTCGCCAGCGGGTCCCACCACGCGCCGATGCCGCAGATGATGCGATCCGCCGCGAGGTCGTCCAGCGTGAGGAAGGTCGCGGCTAACAGGCCGATGTTGCGGGTCCAGTTGTTGATCACGCCGGAGCCGACCTTGATCGTGCTGGTGGCGGCTGCGTAGGCCGCCATTGGCACAATGGCATCGCGGACGAGGCGGCTCTCCGCTTGCCAGACGGCTTCGAAGCCCCGTTCCTCGGCGTACTGCGCGTAAGCCATCCCGTCGCGGATGGGGTGCGCATCCTGCAAATACAATCCTACTCGTGGAATGTCGTTTTGTGGCATAGTTACCTCCTGTTTTTTTGACAGGATTTACAGGATTAACAGGATGGAAAAGAAAATCCTGTTAATCTTGTCAATCCTGTCTGAATTCTATCTGAATAAGTCTTTTTCGACCGGGCGCTGCATATCTGTAGCGAGGCCGTCACCGCGCGGGTAATCTGCGCCGCGGATGATGACGACGGGGAGCCCCTCTGCCGCTTGCCCGGTGACGAGGCCCGCCGCGGCGGCCAGCTCGTCGGCGCGGGCGACGGTGGTGACGCGTAGCGTGTAGCCGACCATATCCGGCTGCCCGCGTAAATCGGCGATGGGCAGCATCCCGGCGACGCCCAGTGCTACGTTGACCGTGCCCAGACGCCAGGCACGCCCGTGCGTGTCCGTGATGATGACGGCGACGTCCGCGCCGGTTGCGGCTATCAGCCCGTCGCGGATACGTTGCGCCGAGGCGTCGGGATCAACCGGCAACATGAGCGCAATCTCGCCGTCGGGGCCGGAGACGTTGGAGCGATCCACGCCGGCGTTGGCGCAGATCCAGCCGTGCTGTGTCTCCATAATCAGTGTGCCTTCGCGTTGGCGCACGACGCTCCGCGACCCGCGTAGGATGACTTCGACGAGGCGAGGGTCTTTGTCAGCGGCGACGGCGAGAGCCTGTGCTTCCGGCGACGGCGCAACGTCGGCCAGTTTCACAGCGCAGCCTTCGGCCTTGGAGACGATTTTCTGGGTGACGACCACCACGTCGCCATCGACGAGTGTGAGTTCCGCCCGTTTTAGCGCGTCGAGAATGAGGCTCGCCACGTCATCCCCGGCTTGAACATTGGGGATGCCCGGCAGGGCATAAAGCGCGATTTGTGGTGTGGTCATGCGAGTTGCGAGTTAAGAGCTAAGAGATTCGGTTTCTGCATCTTGCATCCTGCTTCTTGCTTCATGGCAACCCGGTGATGCGGATGCCCGATCCCGGCACTTTGTAGCGGATGTTGATGCCGATCAGGATCGAGGTCAGCCCCTCGACGACCTTGGCGTTGACCAGTGCCCCGGCGTCGATGCCACGCGTGCCGATGTCCTCGGCGAGTTGGATGGCGACCGCTTTGGCCGCCTTTTTGTCGCCGCAGACGAGCACGTCACACGCGATGGGGTGATCGGGGTCTTCCAGTGTGTGCGCGCCGACGTTCTGGAACGCGGCGATGACGTCCACGCCGGAGCCGAGGATGGCCTGGGCTTGCTCGGAGGCTGAGCCTTCGGGTGGGATGTAGACCCGGGCGACCTTGGGAGGCTTCATCGCCACGTTGACGTTGATCAGCGTTTTACCTTGCAACGCGCCGGTGAGGGTTTCCAGTAGAGCGTTCTGTGCGGTGTAAGGCACGGTCAGCACGGCGACGTCACAGGTGTACGCGGCGTCGACGTTTGTCATGCCGCTGACAAGGTCTGCGCCGAGTTTTGCGTTGATCTCGCCGGCGATGCGCTGTGCCTTTTCAGACTCCCGCGAACCGATGATGACGGTGTGCCCGGCCTTGGCCCAGCGCATGGCGAGGCCGGGCCCTTCGTTGCCCGTCCCGCCAAGGATGGCGATGGTGTACTGTTGTGTCACGTTTAGTCCTCCAAAATAGTCTGATAGTCATTAGTCTCGTAGTCGATAGTCTTGTAGTCGATAGTGAACCATGAACCTACACGAATTTTCACGAATAGAAATTAAAATTGGTGTTGATTCGTGAAGATTCGTGGTCGAAATTGTTATCGGTTCATGCCGTTGCCATTTCGTAGCACGACGGGCAGATAGACGAATCTGATCTCGCTGTTCAGCGGGATATACTCGCCTTTGTTCATCGCCATGGCAACGTTACCGGCTTCGTCCACGGCCTGCAAAACGTAGCGTGCGTTGGGGGGAATATCTTCCGCGATGCCTGTCCAATGCTGCCCGGCTGGATCGTTGGGGTCACGATTCAAGGAAATGCTCCAGATGCGATCCGGCGTGATGAAGGTGAAGAAAAATTGTCTGACAGCGCCTTCGGAGTCTTCGGCGGTTGCTTCCAGGGTAACCGTAGGTGATCCCGTGATCCGCAAGGCCTGAGCGGTGAGGATGCGCGGTGAAGAGAAGTCTTCGTTCCACGGGCGAGTGTAGAGGATATCGATGAGAGCATGCGAGACTAACCGCAATTCACCGCTCCCCGCGTTGTAGAGCGCGAAAGTTCCGGCAATGCTGTTTGGACCATCCTCGAAGGCGTTGACGGTGAACAGTTGAGGCGATGACCAGCCCAGGCCTGCATTCAACGGCGGTTCGGCCTGCTTTGTATCCGTCAGCGGGCGCGTGATGACCGGATCCATCCCTTCGACAGGCGTCAGGTTCGCCGACCTGAGCAGGACGCCACGCGGCATCCAGTATTCTCCATCGGGTAACGGCGGGAGCTGGACGGCGGCTGAGGGCAGCAAAGGCCGCCCGGTTGTTCCGTGCGTCCAGAGGTCGTCAGCCCCGATGCTGTAGAAGTTACCGGCATTGCCGGTCTGTTCGTGTAGTTCGGGTGTGACGTAGACGTATTGCGCCAGGAGATTGAAGCTCAGGGGGAGGGTGGCGACCTGCGTGCTGGTGATGGGGGGGACAAAGTCGAGCGCGTCGAGGGTATTTGGCACGTCGACCGCGTACATCGGCAGCCCGTAAAGCGCGGCTTCCAGGATGGATTTGGCATCGTAAGGTGTCAACCCGCCGTGGGGCAGCCCCTGCAAGTACCGAAGTTTGGCATTGCGGAGCGCCATCCCGATGGGTACACCGGGGTGACGGCCCAATTCCTGGGTCAGGTAGACCATCAGGCGCTCCGAGCCGGCGATGCCATCGTCGGTTCCGTAACCGTAGCCGGTGTTGGCAACCCACGTAGCGCCTTTGGAGACAAGTGCTTGGGGAAAGTCCGGTGAGGTCCGTGTATGAGTGAAGGGAACGGCGGCGTCAGGAACACTATACCCTGCGTGGCATCCCATCGACCAGGCGACGCTGCCGGCGATTGAGGTATTTGCACTGACGATGTCGGTGTTGAAGAACAGATCCGCCATTGTTGTCGTGCTGGCGGGTAGCGCAGCCCAGTGCTCAAAGTGGGCGTTGACGGCGACCAGGTCTGGGACGGTGTTGCGATCCGTCCATTCGGCACGCAGGTCGTCGGCGGTCCACGTGTCATTGATCAATGTGCTGGGGAAGGATGGGAAATGCATTGCACCAAGCCATCCGGCGATGGCGCTGGAGGAATCGGCGAGGAAGTCATAGCCGGTGACGAGGGCGGTGCTAGAGTATAGAACACCCGCATTTTCCAGGAACACATTGATCGTCAATTCAATGTCCTCCGGTGTTTCGACCAGTCGCCCGGTAGCTTGCAAAGGACGCCAGAAGTATTGTCCACGGTACCCCAGTTCCATGCCGGATAACGTGCCGTAGGCATCGTCGGTAAAGTAGAATCCCAGCCGGGTGGCTGCACCCACTGCCGATCCCGCATAGCCAGTCATCCCGAATTCGCGTTCGTTGGCGATGGCGGCGAAATCTTTCTGCCGGTAGAAGGGGATTTGCTCGTCGCTGCCCACGACGACGACGTATCTGATCTCCTGTTGGTTGACCGGGTTCAGCAAGGCCGGAGCCACGACCTCCTCCCGGATGGCCTGGACCAGTTGGTTGGCGATTTGGACGTTGCAGTAGTTGTTGTTCCATAAGGTGTAGTGGTCGTCCACGATCGGGTTACTTTCGAGCGGATAGAGGATGCCGCGCACGTTAGGGGCGTCGGCGAGGAGGTGGAGTGCCTCGGTCACGAGTGTCGTTTGCGCCAGACCGTACGTTTGTGCCAGCCGGGTGGGGTTGTAGAGGATCAAGGTGAGTGGGGGCGTTGCCAGCGTGACGCTGGCGCCGGTGTAGATCTCTGTGGACAGCATCCCGATAGGATAGTTCGGCGTCCACGTGCAGCCAGGAAGCGACAGTGGCGATGCTTCTACCGATAAACTATATGGCCGGTCGGTGTAGGCTGCACCGTCGGTGGGCAGCACGATGGCGTAATAGGTTCCCGGATACAGGGCGACCACACGCACTTGTTCGGTCTCCGTGTAGGGATTCGAGGAAATGGCCGACCAGCCGCCGATGGCGGACCAGCCGCCAATGGCCGACCAACCACCGATGGCGGACCAACCGCCAATGGCCGACCAGCCGCCGATGGCCGACCAACCGCCAATCGCCGACCAACCGCCAATCGCTGACCAACCACCGGCGCTCTCGATGCCGCCCTCCTCATTGGTAGCGACCGGGTCATCCAGTGCGCTCAGATCCTGTCCGGCAGGCAGTTCGGGCAATAGACTCGGATCCGGCGCGACGATGAGCTCATAGTCCTCCGGGAGGTCGTGCAATGTTACGGTGAGCAGTGAGGGTTCAGCAATCTCAAAGCTGTACCAATCTTTGTCTCCTCGCCAGCCAATGGCGGCGGTGATGTCGGCAGGAAGGTCGAGCGGCGTTGCGGTGTCGTACGTGTTGTTGTATTCGTAGGGATCCAATGGCGGTTCGGTAGGCGGCAGGAGGCGTTCGCCGCCACCAACCATGATCGACCCTGCTGTCTCTTCGAGGAGAATTTTGCCGGTGCCGTCGAAAGTCAGGCCGAATTCCTCCATGGCCGCCTGGTCCCAATAAACGCTGGTATGGGGCGCGAGCGTTTGCACACGGGCGGCTTTTTGTATGCCGGCATTGTTGAAGATTATCAACGTGAAAGTGACATCGTATTCGCTGGGGTTGTGGACCCAGTAATAAGTCGCGTGATCGGGATGGCGGTGAATGGCGGGCAAGTAGACCGAGGACATGGTTTGCCAATCATAAATGCTTAAAGCGCCGTACCCACCCAGATCTTGGCCTGGCGCATCACCGTAGAGTCGCTCTATGACTGTGCCCGCGAAGGTTGGATAGTTCATATCCATTGACGAAATGTCCATTGCTCCAGCCCAGGGCGCGTCAGGGATGGGTAGGTTGGATTGCGTCATATAGGGAAAAATCAAACCGGTGGTCTGACTGACGACCAGGCCATCCCCAACACGCTGGTAAGCGATGGATGAGTCGCCACCAAAGGAGGCTGGTTCGGTTTGCCCGAGCCAGACCTGGCTGTAGATTTGGTCAGAGCGATTCAGCACCCTGGGCACAACCAAACGATAACTGGCGCTGTACCCGCCGGCCCCTTCCCAGGTTTCAACGGTAGCGCCGTTGGAATCCAGCACCGCCATATAGCCTGCGAGTGGATTCTCAGGGAGTTCGGCGATAAACGTCCCGCTTTCTGCGGCTGTCAGATGTCCCTGCGCTATGGGATCGTAGATAAACAGCTCAAAGGGTGCGAGTGTGAGGACGTCTGTATAGCGACTTGTGCCACCGGACCCAAAGTTGATGCTGATGTTTTCGGTGTAAGCGTTGGCGTTTTGCAGATAGATGCGTGGGGTCAAATCCGCTCGCGGGCTGCCAACCCACGGGAAGACGATTTGGCTTTCAACAATGAGGGGCGTGTAAGCGGCCAGATATTCGGGGGAACCATCACCAGGCGTTGCCTTGACCAAACACGCGATGATCTGGTCGCTGCTAATCCAGCCTGTCCCTTCGGTGATGCCGGTCCCCAACAGGGCATCGGCAATATCCTGCGGTGTGATGCTGCTGCTGCCGAGTGGCGGGATGGTGCGAGGAATCTCAACTGGCGCTCTTACAGCACCTTCTACATCCCACAGCGACAGGATGATGTTGCTTTCACTGTACTCACTGGTGTTCATGATATGGATACTGGTCGGGAGTTTGTCAGGCTCAGTCGTAAAGTAGGGAACGGAGCATTCTGCGTAGAGTAGATATTCGCCAGGTATAGAAAACGCTGTAAAGCCTACGGGGGTGTTGTTCGGGTTGTCCGGGGCTTCTTGGAGTTCCGGAGCTGCGGAGGGTGCGGTTAAGACGGGGGTAGGCGATGTCATCGACAGCAGCAGAACGAGCATCGGGATTGCACCTATTATGGTCAGGATGCACAAATAAACCTTGGATTTCATTGCCGCCTCCTCTCGAAAAATCAGCAAATCAAAAAATCAACAAATCAGCAGAGCTAAGAACACTCCGTTGCATACCGCTTGACATATTTTTACGTTGAATTCGCTTGCCAGGCTTTCAACAGGGTTTTGGCCTGGTTCAGATCCCATCGCGCACCGAGGGCCGTAAACGTGTCGATGGCAGTATGGAGGTGTTCGATCGCCGTATCCGGTTGTGCGCACTGGTAATACCACTTCGCTTGTGTCAATATCGCTTGCGCCTCGCTGTAGCGATCCTGGTTGGCTTTGGCGATGCTGAGAGCCTGTTCGAGGGTGGCCTTCGCAGCGTCGCATTGTCCCAGGACGAGGTAGATCTCTGTTAGCAGCCGGTGCGTGCGGCAAGCTTCTTGCCGGTCTCCTTGCGCATCTGCGGCCTGGAGGGAATCTTCGGCATACTTGAGGGCTTCCTCACGCTGCTCGCGTAGCAGCGCGAGCGCGCCACGATAGCGCAGGAGTTCGGGTAGCATCGTCGTCGATCCTAACTGGGCGAAAAGCCCCTCGGCCCGGTCGAGGCGCTCTTGCGCTTCGACGAGCTGGCGCTCCATCAGCGCCAGCGCAGCCAAGTTGTTCTCCATCAGGGCAACGCCATACGTTATCCCGCTTTCTTGTGCGATGTTTAGAGTGTGACTGTAGGATTGCCTTGCCTGCGCGATACGTCCCTGGCAGCGATAGACC
>JAFGSL010000218.1 GCA_016934645.1 Anaerolineae bacterium | reverse complement strand
CCCAAAGGCCTCCCGCAAATGGAAAGCTGGCTTTCCGCCCCACCGACCATCTATGTACAGTCGTTGCCGGAGAAAGTGGCTGGTGCGCGCAATCGTCTGCGTTGGTTTACGTGGCTCACGTACGCTTTCGCCGTCGTCTTCCTGGCGCTTGCCGGATTCGTCGAATTGTACGGCGGTCGACTCGACTTTGGCGTGAATGGCATCACCGATTACTTCACGCTTCTCGTGTGGGGATTTGGTGCAGAGGCGACGCGCGCGTCTGTCGCCGAGATGGTGCAGGGGTGGGGAATCTCAACGGGGAAATGATGATGACGACGATAACCGATTCGCAGGTCACTCCCATTGCCCTCGGCCCGATGAGCAAAGTCTTTCTGGTGCGAGGCGAGACCGGAGCGGTGTTGGTAGATACCGGCATGCCCGGTCAGGCTGGCCAGATCCTGGACGCCTTGGCGGCACATGGTGTGAAGCCCGAAGCTATCCGCCTGATCCTCATCACTCACGGACACGTGGATCACATTGGCAGCGCGCGGGAATTGCGCGAGCGCACCGGCGCGCCGGTCGCTGTTCACGCCGGAGATGCGGCAGCGCTGCGCGGCGAGGAAGACCTCACGGAAAGTGCGGTTTCCACGTCGCGTTTGTTCGGGATGTTGATGCGCCTGGGGGCGCGCCTGGCTCCGCCCGGTCCGGATTCCGCGTTGGAGCCGGACATCGTCTTCGACGCGGCATGGCGGTTGGATGAACACGGTGTTGCCGGTGAGGTCATCCCGACACCGGGACACTCGCCCGGCTCCGTCTCGCTGCTGCTCGATAATGGCGAGGCCATCATCGGCGATGTGGTGATGGCGAGTATGCTCTTCCCCAAGCGTGCAACGCCGCCTCGCATCGCGTGGGATCTTGACCTCAACTGGGCGAGTCTGCGCGCTTTGCTGGACCGCCAGCCCAAGATCGTCTACATCACGCACGGGCAAGTGTTTGCGCCGGAGGTTTTACGGCAACTCTTGACACGGTATGCCTAAATTTGGTCCACCTCCACCCGAAGATATTTTCGATGACGAGTTGAATTGTGTCTGTTGCGCGGCGCCCACCGAATGGGAAGCGCCGCGTTGCCCTGCTTGTGGGCAACTGCTGTGGGTCAAGCGCCGCGAAGCGGAAAATCGCTCATCCGCCTATTGGATTCTCGTCGAGTTGGAGGTTATCTTTGTCTTCCTCAGCGTGCTGCTCCCTCTGTTGTTGTTCACCTACATCGGGATGCGCGTCGATCTCGATAGCATTTTGCAACTCATCCCCATTTACCTGGGTAAGGTGGATTTATCTCCCGATGAGGCGGCAGTCCTCTTCGGGCTTGTACCGCGAGGGCTTTTCTGGCTCGCATTGCTGCCCGGTGGATTATCAATTTGCATCATTCTTGGTTTGCTCAGCCGGTGGCCGCCGCTCTACTTTGTGATGCTGCTTATGGAAGGGCTGCGAATCGTTGCCGGGCTTGCCAAGCTCGTTATCGTCATTACCAGCCGTTTGGATACGCTGACGCCGGAGATGGTGTTTGCATTTACCGTGAAACCGGCAGGGCGTTGGGTCAACTGGGTGCGTGCCGGCATTATCGGCAGTGATGTGGTGATTGTGGCGCTTTCTCTCCTTTCGCTGGTATTGCTCTTGAGGCTCTATGATCACTTCTCGTTTAAGGAACGCAGGTTGGTCTTGCGCCTCGACGATGATGTGGAAGGCAGCGAGGTGGGCTTGTGGTTGCGCGGGCGAGCCTATGCCCAGCAAAAGACGTGGGCTTTGGCTGCCTTGCATTTGCACCAAGGGCTGCTGCTCAGGGAAACGGTGGAAGCCTACCTCGTCTTGTCCGTCGCCTACATCAACCTGGCGCGTTTCGAGCTAGCGGAAAAGGTGCTGAACAATGCGCGGCGCGTCAGTCCCGGAAACTCGCGCGTCGATGATTTGCTGGCGCTGCTGGCTGACAAGCGGCAGAAGTGAACCCTGGGCTACTTTCCCCAGATCAGATACGGCTGGATGCGCGCCCACGTGCGGTCGATTTCGCGCATATCGTGTTCGTCCAGCGGTTTAGCATTGTTGCGCATTTTGTAGTTTTTGAAGACGCCGCGCCGGACCATGATCTCTTTGGAATACGCCATGCCCATTTGTCCTTCCAGCATCAGCGAGGGCAGTAGATGTTCGAATAAATCCGCTGCCGCATCCCATTCGTCCGCGTCGAGCAGATTCCACACCGCCTGCACTACGTCGCAGAACTGGCAGGCGTGGATGCAGCCTTTGGAGCCGCGCGCGTACTCTTCCAGCAGTGGTCGCCCGCCGCCGCCACCCATCACCCCGTGGATGGCGGGACTGTCTTTTGCGACCAGGCGGGTGATGTTCTTGGTGCTCGGCGGCACTTCCTCTTTGACCCAACACACGTGTTCGATTTCCTCGCACAGCTTCACCAGTTGGTCGGGCGACATTGCCGCGATGCTGGCGTTCTGAATCCATACGGGCACGGTGACGGCGTCGGAAATGGCCTTGTAGTACGCGTAGATCGTCTCGAAGTCGGGCTTGTGGATGTAGGACGGCATCGCGATGACGGCATCCGCGCCGATGGCCTGCGCATACTCGGCGTAGTGGACGGCCAACGGTGTATTCACCGCCGCCACGTTGGCGACGACCGGCACACGCCCGGCAGCGACCTCGACGGGTAGCCGCATCATCAGCTTGCGCTCGTCCTCGGAGAGCACGAAGAACTCGCTCACCATCAACGGCGTCATGATCCCGCCCACACCACTTCCGATGCAAAACTCAATTTCTGCCGCCAGCACATTTTCATCGATGCGATCATCGTCCGTGTAAGGCGTCATCGGAATCGCAAAACTGCCACGCCAGTCTTTAGTGGTCATAGGGAGCCTCCTTGCACAAAGTAAACCACGAATCCGTAATGGGTAACAACATCAGTAAAGTGAACATCTCCCGCAGAGCCGCAAAGACGCAGAGACTTTAGAGTTTTCTTGGCGTCCCTGCGTCTTTGCGCGAGGACTCTCAGCTATAGCCCGCGCGCTGCAATGTCCGCCAGCGCGTTTTCGTAGACCTCGAAATGCTCGCCTTCAACCTCGTCGGGATCGACATACTTGAGCCACATGGCCTGGCCTGGCCGGTCGCCGGAGAGATGGCGGCGGCTGCCTCGGAGGTAGCTGCTCTCGCTGTTCCACTTGACCTCGTTCTCCTGTAGCAAGATGTACTGCCCGGCGTACTTATCGATGAAATCCTTCTGATGGTCACGGTAGTAGAGCGCTTGCTCGCAGGTGGTTCGCCGCCAGGAGATGACGCGCGCAATATCGTCGGTCATCGCCGCGAAAAAGGTGCCTGCTGACTGCGGTGCAACCTCGGAAGTCCAGTCGATCTCGTCCAGATTGACTGTGCCGAAGCCACCTTCCGCTGCCACGAGCAGCGGGTTGCGGTCGCGATGGAATGGCTCGGTCAGCCAGTCCACCGTCGGGTCGAGACCCATCAAGTCTGCGCCAACAACATCGGTGGTGATGGGGTGATCGCCTGCGATGAGGGCGTTGACGATGCGTGGCGCCTCCTGTCCTGTCGCGCTCCATTCGCCGCCTGTCTGCGCAATAAGGGCGTCGATGATGTTCAATGTAGGATTGAGGAGCCGCCCGATGTCAGCCAGCATATAGGGCATCCGCACCAGGTGGTGAAAGTATTGGCGCGATCGGCCGTCCGGTTCACGCATCGGCACCAGGCCAAAGAGATTCTTGAGCGTAAGCGTGATGCCCATAAAGGCATGGTTCTTCATCCGCTGAACATTCACCAGCGCATCGGCCTGCATGATGCGCTCCGGCATCACGTACTGGCGGAACATCTGTCCCCCATCCGGCACCTGGTAAACGTCAAAAGGTGGCATATTCGCATTGTCATAGCGCACGGCGAGATCACGCATCAACGCCGCGATTTGTGTCGATTCCACCGGATCGTAGGTGTCTTCGCGGTGAAAGACGGTGATGTCGGTGTAGAACAGATCGGCATCCGTGTTTTCGCGCAACAGGCGGATCACAGCCCGCGCGACGGTATCACTCACCAACTGCAGGCGTATGCCCTCAAAGTAGGGTGTGCGACGTGGATCGTAGTCCTGATTGAATTTAATGGCGATGGTCTTCGCCGCACGCAACTTGTCCCAGGCTCTGGTCAACGGCGCAGTGGCACGCTTCAGCGCCTCGTACACGGCCTCATCTTCGGCGCGATAATCGCAATGGACGGCACGAACACAGTATTTTTCCTTTTGAGTATCCATCGTTGAATGATCTCCTTTTTGAATCAGTCGAAAGTCAAATATCCAAAGTCCAACGCCGGGGATTGAGGGCGAGTGACGCTAGACTTTGGACCCTAGACCTTTGACATGATGTAACGCTTTTTCGTAGACTTCGTAGTGCTCCTGCTCGCGATCTTCGGGATCGACGTACTTGAAGAACATCGCATGATCGCGGTGCGCACCGGCGAGTTGGCGACGGCTGACGCGCAGCATCCCATCGGTGTCGTGCCACTTTACCTCGCCATCCTGGAGTAGGATGAATTCGCCGGCGTACCTGTCTGTGAAGTCACGTTGGTGATCGCGATAGTAAAGCGCTT
The DNA here is from genome assembly GCA_016934645.1 of Anaerolineae bacterium. The sequence goes on along the minus strand of JAFGSL010000218.1, from coordinate 25,988 downwards.
GCTCACACATCGTGCGCCGCCAGGTGACGACGGTGCGCAGATCATCGCCTTTTCTGGAGAAGAACGTCCCTTCGGGTTGCGGTTCGACCTCCGACTCAAAGTCAATCTCATCCAGGTTTACTGTTCCAAAACCACTTTCCGCTGCTGCCAGGAGCGCGTTGCGGTCGCGGTGGAACGGCTCAGTGAGCCAGTCACTCTGCGGATCGTGGCCCATCAGGTGCGTCACGCATGCGTCGGTGGCGATGACGTGGTCGCCCGCGATAAGGGCATCGACGATGCGTCCGACGTCGGGTTCGCGTCCCCACTCGGAACCGGCCTGACCCACCAGCGCATCCACGATGTTGAGCGCGGGATTGATGATGCGCCCGATGTCCGCCAGCATATAGGGCATCCGCACCAGGTGATGGTAGTAGTGGCGCGGGCGGCTTGGCATCACCCCCGGCATCAGCCCAAAGAGGTTCTTGAGGCAGCCGGTGACGCCCATGTAGGCGTGGTTCTTCATCTTTGCCACGGAGACGACTGCGTCGGCATCGACCACGTCCTGCATCATCCCGTATTGCTCGAACATCTGCCCACCGCCAGGCACGCCAACAACCTTGTACGGCGGCTGCGTGCCGTCGATGTACGGCACATCGAACTCACGCAGGATTGCATCAAGGTTCGTTGTGTCAGCGACAGTGTGGGCGTTTTCCTGGTACATCACGTAGTAGCTTGCGTCAACGCAGATCAACTCGGCGGAGGTCTCCTCGCGCAGCAGGCGCAATACCGCGCGCGCCACGCTGTCGCTTACCAGTTGGCGGCGCTGGCCTTCGAAATAGACCACATGGCTGAGCACCCAGTCCTGGTTGAACTTAATCGCGATGCGCTTCGCCTGTCGAAGTTTTGCCCAGGAACGCTCCAGAGGCAGCGTCGCACGTCGCAGTGCTTCGTAAACGGTGTCATCGGCGGCCTTGTGGTCACAATATACGGCGCGAACTCTGTAATCAGTGTTTGTGTCTACCATTATTATTTTTACTCCTGAATAAACCATTGAAACGTTATTTTATGCTTGCTTTTCGACAATCGCCACGTAAGCGTCATTTTGTGGCAGCGAGATCTCTACAGTCGACCCTGATGCGCGAGTAGGCACGCCATACCAGACCGGCCCCAACGTCCAACCCGGTGCTAGGTCCAGCGTGGTCTCTACCGGTTCGGGGCTGTAGTTGATGACGACCACGACGCGGCGGAGCGTATCAAGCGGGTGTTCGGTCACGCCAAGCATAGGGTGATGCTTGACGATGGCGCGCTTCTGCATAAAGGGCTGCGCAATGGCGCGATAGAGCTTCCAGAACGGCTGCGCCTCTGGGGTGTGGAACGCGCCAGGCGTGGTCGTGAGGGCCATCTCCAGCGGGAAACCAAGGAAATAAACCCATCCCTTGCCATACGGCGCGCGCGTGAACGCCGGATTACCATCTGTTTCGACACCCAATACCTCGGCTCGGACGGATTCCAAGGTTAGTTTGTAGTCACCACCAAGTGTGAAGTCTGTATCGACCCACGCAAACGCTGTCTCCCTCATCCCCCGGAAGCGTGTGAGCACTCGCAAGCCGGTCAATTCCTCAAACTGGCTCATGAAACCACCCGCGTATGAGATGTAGAGCGTAGCGCCTTCCGCTACACGTGCCATCAACTTCATGTATCTGCGGCGATGGATCACCCGGTGCCCGCTGATGCAAGGCAGCAGGTAGAGACCTGCATCCTTGAGCGGCTGTGTTTCGTACTGAAATTCCAGATCGAAACCGGCCTGCTTTGCCAGGATGAATGTGCTGTATGCCACGCCCCACTGATCCTGTGCATCGCTGAGGATACAGACTGCCTCTTTCACGCGCGGCGGTAACGGCTGGGGTAATCCGTCCACCAAGGCGCGAAACTTCCCCAATTCCTTGATGACAGGTTTTGGCGTGCCGTCGGAACGCAGCAACCCCAGTTCGCGCTCCATCGCGTGCCAATCGTAGGGCGCGTGCGTTAGCGCCGTCTGGTCACTGGCGCACCACCACAGCAGACCTCGGAGATCGTGCGCCCACAGCGAGAACAACCCGGCGCGGATAAAATCGGCGGCCACCGCATCGCTGGCAACCATCGGCCCCAGCGTGCCGAGTTCTTCGGCAAAACACGGCTTGCCGCCCAGTTCGGCGTAGAACAGCGATTCCGCCGTCGCGTGAAGTTGCGTTCGGATCGTGTTAACGGGATCCTGGTTGCAGTACGGCGTGAAAACCGGATAGGGATGCGTCGTCAGCACGTCGGTCAACTCACCCTGATCCTGCATTCGCCAATCGCCGGTCGGCGTGAGACTGTGCATTCCGGAGATGATGGGGCGTTCGGGGTCAACCGCGCGGATGGCGTTGACAATGGTCGCCGTCCACGTCCATGCGGCCTCGTGATGGGGAACCGGAGCCATACAGTTGCACTCGTTGCCCAAATCCCACGCGGCGATGGCAGGATTGTCCTTGAAGTAGCGCACAAAGTACCGCACCAAACGCATTTCCCATAGCAGCGCAACCGGGTCGGTGAGTACATTGCGCCCTTCCAAAGCAGGCGGGACAAACAACCGCCCACTCATCCAGCCGGTGATCAAGCCAACGATAAGCTTGAGGTTGTGCTTTGCCGCCAACCGCATGAATTCTTCGAAACGCTGAATGGCCTCTATGGAGACGCCTGCCTGACCAGCCTCAGTTTCCGGCAGTGGTTCCTCACCGTGACGGATTTCGACAGGGCGGCCTGTGCCGCCATACAATTGCGTGATGGGTTGGAAATCAGGCCAGAGCGGGAAGACGCGCAGCACTTGCAAGCCTTCTTCCGCCAACGTCCTAAAATCGCGCTCCACTACGTCGGCCTGCCAATCGCGCCACATCGCCGTCCCCGCGTGCGAAGCCCAGTAGTTTGTACCGACAAGGAAAGAGCCTGGAGTTATAAGAATCTTGTGCATTATGATCCTCAGAACTATAAAACAAAAAGGCACCTTGCAACACAAGGTGTCCTTCTTCGGTGACGGGTCCCGTCACGCCTACGAGGTTAGCTGTCGGGCTTGGGCTGAAGAAGGTTGCCCTACGATGACACTACTGTCAGCGATTCGCCCCCAACCTGGTTCCCCCGTTGTCACATAGCGCGTTTCATACCTCTATGTGTCATTCGGCGTAATTTGTTCTGGTCGTGTTAGAAATGTCTGGATTGAGACCAACTTATCACAATTTGTGGCTCTGTCAATAGGCAGACATCAATGTTTGACCTTTTTCCTAGATGTCACACAGCCCGTCATAGTGACGGGCTGTGTGGATGTGGAGTAGCAAATCATCCTTCCAACTGCGACGTGCAGTGCGGGCAGCGTGTGGCCTTGATGGGGATATCGGTGAAGCAGTAGGGGCACGGCTTGGTCGTCGGTTCAGCGGGCGCTGCAGGTTCCTCCTTTTTCATCCGATTGATTTGGCGGATGAGTAGGAAGATCACGAATGCAATAATGATGAAATCCAATACGGTGTTGAAGAACAGGCCGTAGTTGATCGTTGCCGCGCCAGCTTCCTGAGCCGCCGCCAGGCTCGTGTACTTCTGTCCCGACAGGTCGATAAACAGGTTCGAAAAATCAACTTTTCCGAGGAGTGCCCCGATTGGGGGCATCAAAATATCGTTGACAAAAGATGTCACGATCTTGCCGAACGCGCCTCCGATGACGACGCCGATGGCCAGGTCGAGGACATTGCCTCGCATGACAAATTTCTTGAACTCTTGCCACATGGTGTTGCCTCCTTCGCTTAATTGATGGTAAGAAAGATTTACAACGGTCACTATGGAGTTCGTGCAGGTAGCGCAAGCATAGCTCCATAAGTTATTATAGACAGGTTTTCATATTTGCAATTTTTGGGGGTCAGTATATGCTTGAGCTAGTCACCAGCGGTGTGAATGCGCGACAGAGCCGCGTTCATGTCGCATTTCCCGAGGCTTGCTGTGATAACGGGGCCAGGGCTTGCCCTGGGGTTCATACCTATGAATAAGTATAAAAAGGAGTTCAATGTGAAGGAGTTGCCTGCCGATTTTGTGGTAGATACTGCGCTCGCCGCGGCGGTGGAAGCGCGTGCTAAAGAAGGGAATCTGGCGTGCGCGCAGGCTTTTGCGATTGCGGAATCAGCTCAAGTCATGCCGCTCGTTGTCGGGCAAACTGCTGATGCATTGGGTGTAAACCTCCATCGCTGCCAACTGGGACTCTATGGCTATCCAGGTCACACCAAGGGGTGGGAGGCAGCCAAGATTGCGGAGCGTCCCGTGCCTGAGGTGCTTGAAGCCGCCATCCGCGCTGCGTTGGATGACGATGGCAGGCTGTCTTGTACTCGCGCGTGGCAAGTGGCCGCCGAGTTTGCGGTCCCCAAAATGCTGGTCGCTTATGTGGCTGATCAGATGGGAGTGCGTATCGTGCAATGCCAATTAGGCGCATTCTGAAATTATAATGAGGAGGCTTTTATGTTAGTCAAAGACTGTATGACATCTAACCCTGTGACGATTGGCCCTGATATGCCTGTCGCCGAGGCGTTGAGCTTCATGCGCCAGCAAAATGTGCGCCGTTTGCCGATCATCAACAAGAAACAGAAACTTATCGGTATTATCTCTGAGAAAGATCTGCTTTACGCTTCACCGTCACCTGCGACCAGCCTTAGCGTCTATGAAGTGGGCTATTTGCTTTCCAAACTTAAGGTCGAGGAGATCATGGCGAAGGACGTTACCACTGTCGCGCCTAGTGCCCCCCTCGAAGAGGCAGCCCGGATCATGGCCGATGGCAAAATCAGCGGTCTTCCGGTTATGGATGGTGATCGCCTGGTGGGTATCATCACGGAGACCGATGTTTTCAAGACCATTTTGGAGATGATGGGCGCGCGTCAGGCTGGTGTGCGCTTGGCACTGCACCTCGTCGATGAGCCGGGTGCGCTTAGTCGTATCACCGGTAGCATCGCGGCTCTCGGCGGTGACATTGTCGCCCTAGGTACGTTCCACCAGCCGGATGGTGGCGGCGCGATGATGGTTAAGGTTCGTGGCGTTGAGCGCGACGCTCTTGTCAGTGCGATGGAAGCTATTGACATTGAAGTCGCAGATGTGCGCCAGAACTGAACCCGCACCAGTGTCCTTGGTTGGATAGGAATACTCACGGAAATGCGTATCGGCTTGATCTCGGACACGCACGATGAGAGGCATACGCTTAGCATGGCTCTGGAGCGTTTCCGCCAGGCACAGGTGAAGACGGTTCTCCACGCAGGGGATGTGACGAGTGCGTTTACACTCAAGCTATTCGCAGATTTCGATGTGTGGATCGCCAGGGGCAATATGGACCACGATCCCAAGCTGGCGTTGGCGGTGACCGAGTATTTTGGCGCGGAGCGACTGGCTCGCATTCACGATCTCAGTTTCAACGGTGCGCGTATCGCCATGACGCATGGCGATAGCTGGCAGCGCCTCACGGCTCTGATCCGTGCCCCCGCGGATGATGGACGCCACTGTTATGTCATTTATGGGCACACTCACGCACCTACCGATGAAACGATTGGGGCCACGCGGGTCATCAACCCCGGAGCGATTGGCCGCGCACGGTGGCGTTGTGCTACCTGCGCGATTTTGGATTTAGCCACCGATGATCTTCAGTGGATCGAGTTGTAATGCGATTTTTTGGGGGTAAGCATGCATATCCAGGAAAGTAAACGCGTTTTAAGGCAATCGGATCTCTTTTGTGACCTCAACGAAATTCATCTTGATCTGGTCTTGATGGTGTGCGAGGAGATCGGCTATCGCACCGGAGAATTTATCTTCCATCAAAATGATCCTGGCGACGCACTCTACATCGTCGCGCGCGGGCAGGTGGATATCCTCATGGAATCGCAGACGACCCAGAGCGAGCCGATGACGGTCGCGGTGCTGGGTGACAATGATACCTTCGGCGAAATTCTGCTGGTCGATGAGGGTACACGGTCGGCCTCCGCGCGTTGTCGAGTGGATACACAGCTCCTCCGCATCTCACGCGACCGCTTGCTCAAGCTCTGTTACGATTATCCCGAGATCGGCTTTCACATCATGCATCGTATTGCGGCAGAATTGGCGCGCAAACTGCGCTCCAGCAACCAGGATATCCGTGAGCAGTTGTTCGCTAAGGTGCCTGACGCAGAGGCAGCTTGACGCATCGTCGACAGATAGAACGGATTACGGGAGCCGGTTGTACGACCGGCTCCCATCTTTTTATCTGGGGCATTCTCTGGAAACAATCTTACTTCAATGCTTAAGGCGAATCACAATCCGCCGTCCCTGCTGTGCCGGACTGTGATCCGGTGCGAGCATTTTTGTTGTTGGAGTGGTTATTCACATGAAAACTTCTTTAATTTTTCCACCGGGGTCTCCTAGAGCGATTAGCACGACCACAAGTGGAATTGCCGGCAGGTAAAAGCGGTCGTGCGCGATAGGTCCCGGCAGCAGCAGGATATAGGCAATGCTGCAAGTCACCGTGAGCAGCACCCATGGTTTGTGGCGCAAGCGCCAGGTCCCGCGCCCGCACATCCACCACACAGTGACGCGTGCAGTGCTCAATCCCCACCACAGCAGTGCCGCCAGTAACGGCGGACGTGCGATGCGTTCTGTCCACAGCGCGTGCAGCGCGTCTCCCACTGCACTCCGTTCCAGCGCCCACCCCATCCGTGCCCCAATATCGGCGACGACGCCGGTGCTCTCCCATTCCTTGCCCGTCAGCACGTGGTACCACAGACGATGTCCTGGATCGCGCAGGCTCGTCAGAACGCCGCGTAAATGGATGCGGAGATAGCTGAACGGGTGGGCGTTCACGATGTCAAAAGCGGCACGTGCCACCTCAGTTTGGCGCTGTTGTTCCTCCACGCATGGATCATATTGCACGTTGTGCGTGTCCCCCAACGCTGTTGTGTCTGCGTCGGCGACAAGGCTATCGTAGTAGTATTCCCATGTTTCCGTCCATGGCTCAATACGCACGCCTTCGATTTCGGCCAACGTCGCCACGGCACTTACCCGTGCCAGGTTCTCTTCGAATGCACTGGACAGCATCCATCTGCCAAATACCACGCGATTGCGCGCTAGCCAGGGGAATAGCACGACGGCGAGAGCCAGCCAGAAAAAGAGAAATGAGAAATGAGAAATGAGAGATGAGAAATGAGAAGGGGAGCGTATGATGGTTGAAGGGCTTGGCTGATGGCTGACTGCTAACTGCTGATGGCTGAAAGCTGATCGCTGAAAGCTGAACGCTACCACGCCCACGAACAGGGCGAGGAATTGCACGTTGGGTTTGGTGAGTAGCGCGAGTCCCCAGAGCAGTCCAGTGCAGGCGGCCTTCTTGGCCGAAGGATGGCGCAGATAGCGTGTTGTCATCCGTAGGGCCGCCGTCAACAGTGGGAGGAGCAGCGTTTCGGAGAGGAGATAGCCGGTGTAACGCTGTGTTGTGCCGTTAAGCGCATAGAGCACGCCGGCCCACACTCCTATCCGCTTACCGCCGAGGTCGCGGCCCAGACGTATCACCAGCGCTGTCGTCAACACTTCGAGCAGCATTTGCAGCGGCAGTACCCGCACGGGATCCTGGCCTACGATCGCGTAGATTCCGGCCACAAACAGGGGATATAACGGGGTGCGCACCGCCGTCGGGCAGAAGGGGGCTTCCCATCCGATGGCGAATCCCCGCCCGGCGAGTACATTCACTGCGAGTAGATGGAAGCCTTCCGCATCCACCGGGGCGATGGGGGTGCTCGGAAAGCACATCAACCACGCCGCGCGCACGAGCAGCGCCAGCAGGAGTATCCCAACGGTTACGAGTTGCGGGTTGTGGGGTGCATCATTTGGTGATTCACCCATCCATTGATTCACTCATTCGCCATTCTTGTTCAATAGCGCGATCAGCCGGATCCCATCCAACGTCAACCATTCGTCCGATACCGTAAAGTATGATGTCAGCGGTGCGATCAGCCGTGCCAGACCACCGGTCGCCAACGCCTGTGCGGGTACGCCCATCTGCTCTCGGAAGCGCGCGATAAGGCTCTCGACCATCCCTACGTACCCCAGGACGATACCCGATTGGATCGAATGGATGGTGTTTGTGCCGATGGGGTGTGGTGGTGCACTCAGGCGGATTTGCGGCAGTTGTGCCGTGCCCCCCGCCAGCGCCGACACTGCCATATTGACACCCGGTGCGATGGCGACACCCAGGAACTTTGCATCTGCTGCCACCGCCGAGAACGTCGTTGCCGTCCCGAAATCCACCACGATGCACGCATCCTGCACGCGGTCGTAAGCGGCGACACCGTCGGCAATTAGGTCCGCACCCAGCTCCGCCGGGTTGTCCAACGCGAAGGTTAGTCCGGTCTTCACCGACGTGCTGATAATCAATGGGTCTACCCCCGTCTGCGCGATAAGCATCTCTTCCATCCGGTCGGTGATCGGCGGGACGACGCTGCTGATGGCGACTTGCTCCAGCGCTTCCAGCGCCACCCCTGCTTCCCGCAGAAAGTCACGGAAGAGCACGCCGTACTCATCGGGCATTTTGTCGCGCACCGTCCGCACGCGCCAGTGCCGCAGCCACTTTTCGCCGTCGTGAATGCCAAAAACGATATTCGTGTTCCCTACATTGACTGCTAAGAGCATCGGTCCCTCCTGTTCGTTGTCAGTCAGCTAGTCCGGTTGTCGTTAGTCAGATAGTCTGATCCTCTTTTTTATCAGTTATAGCCAACCTTGCGAAGGTTGCAAATCTTCGTCAGGTTTTCGGGGACGGCAATTTGGCTTCAAAATATGCTGCCTGTGGTATAATACCGCCTATGAAAAAGCGAAGCCTGCAAATTGCTATGACCCTGGTGCTGAGCGCGGTGGCCCTCTATTTTGCACTACGTGGTGTAGATTTCTCCGAGGTGGGTGCTGCGCTACAGCAAGTGCGTATGGGTTGGCTCCTGCTGACCCTCGCGCTGATTCTGCTTACGCTCGTCGTTCGCGCGCAACGTTGGCGGATTTTGTTGGGACGCAAACTCTCCCTCCGCGACACCTTCGGCCTGATCAACATCGGTTATCTGGTCAGCGGGGTGCTGCCCCTGCGGGCTGGCGATCCAGCACGCGCCGTCGCTGCCAGCACACGTGGGCCGGTCTCGGTCATTGCCGCACTCTCCACTGTGGTGGTGGAACGTGTTCTGGATATGTTCCTCGTCGTCATCATGCTCGTAGTAACGCTGCCCTTTGTGCCCGGACTGCGCACTTATCTTGCCGGCGGGCAACTAGGTGAATCCCTCTCGTATCAATTGATCATCGGGCTGAGCGGTGTGCTGGCTTTGGGTCTCTTGGTTATGTTCTTCCTGGTGGCGTTGTTCCCCCAGAAGATCGAGGCGCTGGCGCAACGTGTGCTGGAAATGTTGCGCGTTCCTAACCCCGAACGCTGGTTGAAGCCTGTGCAGCATGCCCTGGATGGCTTGATCGCATTGCGCTCTGCACGTGAGGGGGGGGCAATGCTGCTGTGGTCGGTGGTGTTGTGGATCGTGACCCCCCTGTATTTTCTGGTGGGGCTGCAAGCCTGTCCCTTCCTGCCCGCGGGCGATAGCGTGCTCAAGGCCGCGGTCGTCACCTGGTCCAGCGCCTTTGGCATGGTGTTCCCGGCAACCGGCGGCCTGGGGTCGTTCCACTTTGCAGTACGCGAGGCGCTCTTTTGGGGCTTCGACATTGCGTACGAAGCAGGCCTCACCTACGCCGTGATCGTCCACGCGCTCGCTTACCTCACCGGTATCATTATGGGCGCGCTCACGCTCTTGATCTGGGGCATTTCTCTCAAGAGCCTCGTCAGTGACGCGCAGCAGGTTGAGGCCTCACCAGAGTCACATTCTCCTGATCCATCGTAATACGGAGGGTTCCACAATGCATTATTTGATCACCGGTGGTGCCGGGTTTATTGGCTCGAATTATGCTCACCGGCTCTTGGCACGGGGAGAGCGTGTAACTATCTTCGACAATCTTTCGCGGCGTGGCGCAACTTTCAATCTCGATTGGCTGCGGGAAGCGTTTGGCGCTAACACCTTTACCCTTGTTCAGGGTGATGTTCGCAATGCGGTATTGCTTACCGCTTCTGCCAGTAATGTTGATGTCATTGTTCACCTGGCTTCGCAGGTTGCCGTCACTTCCTCGGTTACAAATCCACGCGAAGATTTCGAGATCAACGTTACCGGCACGTTCAATGTGCTGGAAGCAGCGCGCCTCGTAGGCAATCATCCGGCGATCCTTTTCGCTTCGACGAATAAGGTGTATGGCGGAATGGAATCACTCGTTGTCGAGGAACGTGACACACGCTATGCTTACCGTGATTATCCATACGGCATCCCCGAAACTTACCCCATCGATTTTCACTCGCCCTACGGGTGTTCAAAAGGTGCAGGCGACCAGTACATGCGCGATTATGCGCGCATCTACAATCTGCCAACTGTTGTCTTCCGCCAAAGCTGTATCTACGGCCCGCGACAATTCGGCGTGGAGGATCAGGGATGGGTCGCTTGGTTCATCATCGCAGCGGTGATGGGACGCCCCATCACGATCTATGGTGACGGCAAGCAGGTCCGTGATTTGCTCTATATTGAGGATCTGCTCGATGCCTATGATGCGGCCGTCGCCAACATTGACCAGGTGGCAGGGCAGATCTATAACGTTGGCGGTGGGGCGGTGAACCAGCTTTCTGTGTGGCAAGAGTTCAGCCCGCTGCTGGAGCGACTGACCGCTCGGGAGATCCCGGTTAGTTGGCGTAATTGGCGGCCCGGCGACCAGCGCATTTTCGTCGCCGACATCCGTAAGGCCGCTGAGCAATTGGCCTGGCAACCCAAAGTGAATGTGGAAGAAGGGATCACGCGACTCTACCATTGGGTCGTCGAAAATCAAGCTTTGTTTGCGGAGTAGTCTTGTCTACTCAATCACGCATCACGTCACGGAGTCATCTATGCGCGTTCTCGTCGTTTTGACGTATTACCGCCCACATACCAGTGGTTTGACCATCTATGCGGAGCGGCTGGCGAAGGGATTGGTCCAGCACGGACATGAAGTCACGATCCTCACCTCACATTACAGCCGCGATCTGCCGCGCTTCGAGACCCGTGATGGCGTGCACATCATGCGGGCACCGGTGCTCTTCCGCATCAGCAAGGGTGTAATTATGCCCACGTTCGGGTTCCTGGCATGGAAGCTGGTCTCGCAAGCCGATGTCATCAGCCTGCACCTGCCGCAATTCGATGCAGCCGGCGTGGCCTTGCGGGGCCGGCTGCTCAAGAAACCGACTATCCTCACCTACCACTGCGACCTGCAGCTTTCTCCGGGATGGTTCAATTGGACTGTGAACCGCGTTGTCGATGTAATGAACGCCCTGGCTGGAAAATTCGCCCACCGCGTCGTCGCGTATACCCAGGATTTCGCGGATCATTCGCCGTTCCTGAGCCGCTTCAGCGACAAATTGCACGTCATCACACCGCCAGTGGAACTGCCGCCGATGACGGCTTCCGGCATTGCGGCCTTTGCCAGGATGCATAATCCCCAGCGCGCCCAGCCGGTTATCGGCATGGCGGCGCGCATGGCCGCGGAGAAGGGCGTGGAAGTGCTGCTCAATGCCTTCCCGCGTATCCTGGAACGTTATCCCGACGCCCGTATCCTCTTCGCCGGGCAGTACCAGAACGTGCTGGCGGAGGAGGCTTACGCCCGTAAGTTGGGACCACTGATCCGGCGTTACGAAGACATGGACAAGTGGAAGTTCCTGGATGTTCTGGACCCGATCCAGATGGCGGCCTTCTATCCTAACCTGGACTTGCTTGTCGTGCCGAGTCTCAATTCCACGGAATCGTTTGGCCTGGTGCAGGTGGAGTCGATGCTGTGCGGCGTCCCATGCGTTGCCAGCGATCTGCCCGGCGTGCGCCAGCCTATCCAGCAGACCGGCATGGGCGAGATTGCCCCCATCGGCGATGCCGACGGTCTGGCGCAGGCTATGCTGCAAGTCCTGGAGCATCGCGATGCCTATATCCGTCCCCACAAAGAAATCGCCGAGCGCTTCTCCTCTGAGCGCACGGCCGCGGAGTACGAAGCCTTGTTCGAGCAGGTACAACGCGCGCTTTGACCTTCAATTTTTTGACTCCCGAGATGTGACTTGGAGATTGTTATGCCCACCGAGAAGCTGTACTACGAAGACTTGCATCCCCCCCTGTGTTTTGAAACTGACCGGCGCACAATCACTCAGGAAGACTTTGAGACGTTCACCAAGCTGTCCGGGGATTATAACCCGTTACACACCGATGAGAACTTCGCTGCCTCTGCCCCCTTTGGTGAGTTGATCGTGCAAGGTGCGCTGGTCCTTTCCATCGGCACTGGGTTGGCCAACAGTCTGGGCTTTCTGAGTGGCACCATTGATGCCTTTGTTGGTCTGGACTGGAAATATCGTGGGCCGGTCAAGGTCGGTGATACGATCTGGGCTACGCTCAAAGTTAACAAAAAGCGTGAGATGCCCGGCTACGATGGCGGTCTGATCACGTTATATGTCACTATTTTCAATCAGCATAACAAAGCTGTTCAAAAAGGCACCTGGACGCTGCTGGTGCGCAGCAGAAATGGCTCAGGAGAGTTGGGTAGTCTTTAGTTGTATAGCCCCGTAGTCTGATGTTTTGCTTTGAGCGGATCACCAGATCCGCGTTTGTGACGCATCTCGGTTAATGCGAAGAATTGGTCTCCTCTCCAAGCAGCACTAATAAAATCTCACCTTTTCCACATTTGCATCTTGACAACTCTCACGTTCTGCGCTATAATACTTGGTAAGTAAAATTAACTTTCTAAGTACCCCGGCGACTTGTGACTTTCTCTTAACTCCGTGCCGAATGCGTACGTGGCAGTCACTCGCGCTTCAACTATCAGACTAGCACTACCGCCCAATGATTATCTGACTACTCTCAGAGGAGATGGTGATGCGTCAGGATTTTCAACTTGTCCAACCTCGGTTTATACCTCCGCTTGATCCGGGATTTCGGCCAGCGATTCTGGCGAATCGCGCATTTCAATCTGCCGTTACTGTCGCAGGTGGCGGTGTGCCGCTAATCTTTGGTGTGGAAAAGCCTAACGGTATCGTTTCGCGTTTCGAGACACGCGTGTTCCTCAATGGGCATCCTCAGGCTGGCGCAAATCTGCCCTACGCTGAGCGGCTGCTCAAATTCCTGCTCTGGCAGCGTGGGGGCTGGCGTGTCTACGTGGGCGGTTCGTCGGACATCGGCAAGACTCTGCAAGCGATCTATGCCCCCGACGGCAAGCGTGCATTCGACTACCGCTTTATGGGCGAGGATGTGTACGAGCGCCCTTTCACAGTTGTCCCGTGCGCGCCTGAAGATGTTCCTTCTCCGCAGGAAAGCGGCCGTCCCCTGGGGCGTCACCTCGAAGGTTGCCGCATTGGCTTCGACCTGGGCGCTTCGGACCGTAAGGTGTCTGCCGTGGTGGATGGCGAACCGATCTACAGCGAAGAAGTGGTGTGGGAGCCGAGCACCCATAGCGATCCTGAGTATCATTATCGCGAGATTATGGCAAGCCTGCGCGCGGCGGCGGCGAAGCTGCCCTGCGTGGATGCGATTGGGGGCAGTTCTGCTGGCATCTACGTCGATAATAAGGTCCGGGTAGCCTCGCTGTTTCGCGCAGTCCCCAAGGAACGCTACGACGAGATCAGGACGCTTTTCCTCCGCATCCGTGACGAAATGGGCGCGCCGCTCGAAATGGTGAACGACGGCGATGTGACGGCGCTGGCGGGTGCGATGTCGCTTGAAGACACCGGTGTCCTTGGCATTGCCCTGGGATCGAGCCAGGCTAGCGGCTATGTCGCGTTGGACGGGACGATCACCGGATGGCTAAACGAGTTGGCCTTTGCTCCGGTGGACTATAATCCCGACGCTTCTGTGGATGAGTGGTCGGGTGATCGTGGGGTAGGGGCGACCTATTTCTCGCAACAGTGCGTTTTCCGTCTGGCCCCGCGCGCGGGTATCACTATACCGGAGGAGATCACCCCGGCGGCAAAGCTGAAGTTCGTCCAGGAGAAGTTGGAAGCGGGTCACACAGGCGCGCGGCAGATCTGGGAGACGATGGGCGTGTACATGGGCTACGCCATCGCGCACTACGCCGACTTTTACGCATTGCGTCACGTCCTCATCCTGGGACGCTGCACATCTGGCAGAGGCGGACAGATCATCCTCGATGGCGCAAACACGGTATTGGCCCAGGAGTTCCCCGAGCTGGCAGCGCGCATTCACATCCAACTGCCCGACGAGAAGAGCCGCCGCGTGGGACAAGCCATCGCCGCCGCCAGCCTCCCGGCGATTGACTGATCTAAACATAACTTTCTAAACGTCTATATGCTTTCAGAACAGCCGGATCAGTAGACGATTGGAGAAAGGAGCTGATGATGAACTTTCATCGTGAGAAGGCGGAGATTTTTGTGCCGGATGGACTGCCAGCAGAGGCAGCGCTCGCGCGCACCACGCATATGGCCATCGGTGCACATCAGGATGACCTGGAAATTATGGCGTTCGATGGCATCATCAAGTGCTTTCAGCGCAGCGATCGCTGGTTTGCCGCCGTTGTCGTGACCAACGGTGCAGGATCGCCGCGCGCAGACCTGTACAACGATTTTACTGACGAGGCTATGCAAGTGGTCCGGCGCAAGGAGCAGAAGAAAGCTGCTGTCATTGGGGAGTATGGCGCGCAGGTGCTGTTGGATTATCCTAGTTCCGCGGTCAAAGACAGCGCCAACAAAGCGCCCGTCGAAGATTTGTACGCGCTGTTACACCTGGCTCAGCCTGAGGTGATCTATACGCACAACCTCGCCGACAAGCACGATACGCACGTTGCCGTGACACTGCGTGTGATCGATGCGTTGCGTCGCCTGCCCGTTGAGATGCGTCCCAAACGCCTGTATGGCTGTGAAGTGTGGCGCAATCTGGATTGGATGCTGGACACAGATAAAGTCGCGTTCGATGTTTCAACGCACGGCGGGCTGCAAGCCGCGCTGTTGGGCGTTTTCGATTCGCAGGTGTGCGGCGGTAAACGCTATGACCTGGCGACAATGGGACGGCGTCAGGCCAACGCCACCTATTTTGCCTCGCATGACACCGATGTCGCCACGGGCTTGATCTTTGCGATGGACCTCACCCCGTTGATCGAAGACCCGGACTTAAGCGTGACGGCGTACACGGTGTCTTTTATCACACGGCTAGCTCAAGAAGTTACCACACGGATAGAGAAATTTGGAGGACAATGACATGAGCTTGAAGTCAGAAATCTTCGAACAGCCGGATGTGCTCGCGCAATTGGTGGAAAATCAGAAAGAGCGTATGCGGGCGATAGCCGTGGCGCTCCGAGAATACGATATCCGCTATCTCTTTTTGGTAGCACGGGGAACCTCGGACAACGCCGGGCTATATGCGAAATACCTGTGGGGGGCGTTCAATCAATTGCCGACGGCATTAGCGACGCCATCGCTCTTCAGCCTGTATGGCAAACCGCCAAGCCTGAAGAACGCGCTGGTGTTAGGCATCTCGCAGTCGGGCCAATCGCCGGATATTGTGAAAGTGATGGCTGAAGCGCAACGTCAGGGTGCGCCAACGCTGGCGATCGTCAACGCGCCGCGGTCACCACTGGCGCAGACAGCGCAATTCGTCATTGATGTGGAGGCTGGACCAGAGTTGGCGGTCGCCGCTACGAAGAGTTACACTGCGCAATTGATGGCGATTGCGATGCTTTCGGCGGCGATGAGTGAGATGGCAGGGGATACAGAGGATCGTTGGCCCGATCTGGAGCGTGTTCCGGCCCTAGTACAGCAGGCTCTGGATCTCGATCCGGTCATCGCGCGCGCTGCTGAGCGCTATCGCTACATGGAGCAGTGTGTGGTGCTCGGACGCGGTTTCAATTACGCGACGGCGTTCGAGTGGTCGCTGAAGATGAAAGAGCTGGCCTACATTATCGCTGCGCCGTACTCTTCCGCCGATTTCCAGCATGGGCCAGTCGCCGTGGTTTCACAAGGCTTCCCAGTGCTGGCTGTTGTGCCGGATGGGGCTGTCTTTGACGATATGTTTGCTTTGTTGAAGAACCTGGCCACGGTGCAAGGCGCTGAACTGCTGGCGATTTCCAATCGCGATGAAGCGCTGTCGCTCGCACGTACCTCATTCTGTCTACCGCTCAATATGCCTGAGTGGCTTAGTCCGCTGGTGACGATTGTACCGGGACAGCTTTTTAGCTACTATATCACCCGTGCCAAAGGCTACGACACCGAAGCCCCGCGCGGTTTACGCAAAGTGACGTTAACGCATTGAGAGTGGAGTACGGAGTAAGCAGTAGGAAGTAAGGTGTCAGATTACTTTTACTCCATACTCCATACTCCGTACACCATCTCAAGGAGAATCCATGACTGTAAATCCCACGTTGATCGTGATGGCTGCCGGATTGGGAAGCCGCTACGGGGGTATCAAGCAGATCGAGCCGGTAGGGCCGCATGGCGCGACGTTGCTTGATTACGCCGTTTTTGACGCATTGCGCGCCGGATTTGACAAAGTGGTATTCGTCATCAGCGAGGCCATCGAAGTGCCGTTCCGGGAACGTTTTGGAGCAACCATCGCACAGTACTGTGACGTGGCATACGTGATTCAGCGACTGTTAGATGTGCCGCCGGGTTTTGTGGTGCCGCCGGAACGCCGGAAGCCCTGGGGTACCGGGCAGGCGGTGCAAAGGTGCCGGGACGAGGTCGCCGGACCGTTCGCAGTCATCAATGCTGACGATTTCTACGGGCGTGCCGCCTTTGAGACATTAGCCGGGTATCTCGCTCAGGCGGAGGATAAAGGCGGTGTCTACGACTATTGCATGGTCGGCTACGTGCTGGAGAATACGATCACCGAGCATGGGCACGTCTCTCGTGGTGTCTGTACCGTGGACGAGGACGGCTTCCTCGTCCACATCCGCGAGCGCACGCACATCGAACGCCGTGGTGTGGCCTTGGAAGCGACAGCGTCTGTTGCTTACACTGAGGATGGCGTAACCTGGATCGACATCCCCGCGCAGGCTACCGTCTCGATGAATATCTGGGGATTTACACCGAGTCTGTTCGGCGAATTGCAGCGCCGGTTCCCACTATTCCTTCGGGATAATGCCCAAAACCTGCTCAAGGCAGAGTTTTTCCTGCCTAACATTGTGGGCGACCTGGTGCAGGAGAAGAAAGCGCGTGTCAGGGTTCTCACCAGCGATGCGCAGTGGTTCGGCGTGACGTACAAAGAAGACCGACCGCGGGTCGAGCAGGCGATTCGCATGTTGATTGAACAGGATGTTTATCCCGCAGATCTGTGGCGGGGTTAGATTACAAAGGTCTCAAAACATGCTATGTTCTGCGAATTTGTTGTTTCGTGCAGACATCCGTTTGTCTAGATACTGAGTGAGACATTTGTAGTCTCAGTAGATCGAAAATCTGTTCGTAGTAACCGCTTTTAGCGGTCTTTGGACGACTAAAGTCGTTACTACGAACGTAAAAATCACATCTACTGAGTCTGTAAATGCTTGACAAACACCCTAAAGGGATGTATACTTACTTCGTAAGTAAAATTAACTTTCTAACATCCCTCTCTTTTATTGACCCGAACATGAAATGCTAAAGCGATTCCGGAGCTTTATAGGCCCAGAAAGATTAGCAACATACGTCCGAGTCAGTAGTCATCAAGGCGCAGGCTGTGGCAAAAAAGGCAACGCACGAGCAGACGCGAATTCATAACACGCAATTGGTGTTCAGTACCATCTACGAGCGTGGGGAAATCAGCCGCGCCGAGATTGCGCGGATCACGCGCCTGACACGTCCTACAGTTTCCGATGTCGTCGCTGAGTTGATGGACGAAGGACTGATTGAAGAGGTCGGGCATGCCCCTTCCACAGGTGGTAAGCGTGCTATCTTGCTGTGTGTCGATGCGACATCACGGTGTCTTATTGGGCTTGACCTGGCGCGCGAGGATTTTCGCGGCGCACTGATTGATTTACGCGGCGACATCCAGCATCGCGTGAGCCTTCCCTTGCCCAGTAACGATGGAGAGGCAGCCTTGAACCTGGTTTACGCGCTGGTCGATGCGTTGATCGCGGCAGCGCAGCACCCCCTGCTCGGCATCGGCATAGGCACGCCGGGATTGGTGGATGCTGTCGATGGTGTCATCTATCAGGCCGTGAACCTCAACTGGCGCGACGTTCGCCTACGAGATTTGCTTGAGGCGCGTTACAAGGTACCAGTCTACATGGCGAATGATTGCCAGGTGGCGGCGCTTGGCGAATATACCTTCGGAGAAAACAATCGCTCAAAGGATTTGGTGGTGATCCATATCGGCAAGGGGGTAGGCGCCGGGATTGTGCTTGGTGGGCGGCTATTTCACGGCAATCCGTTGGGAGCCGGGGAGATTGGCCACGTGACCGTCGTTGAAGATGGGGAGCCTTGCCAGTGTGGTAACGTTGGCTGTTTGGAGACGCTCATTAACAACCGGGGTATCGTTCGACGAGCACGCGTTCTCGCGGCGGAGATGCCACAGTCAATGCTCAATCAACTTGTCTCTGATCCTGAAGCGATCACCTTCGAAACGGTATGCCAGGCCTTCGATGCCGGTGATGAAGCGGCCCGACAAGTGATCCGCGAGGTGGGCCAGCATCTTGGCACGGCCGCGGCGAGTTTGGTGGGGATTCTCGGTGGGTGTCGCATTTTGATCGCGGGACGCCTTTTGTATTTTGGGCAGTTTTTGCTTGACGCTATCCAAGCCGAACTGACGCGGCGTTCTCTTACGGCGCTTTCGCAGGCATCCGAAGTGGATTTTGTGAGTTTGGGTGGCGATATCGTATTACTCGGTGCAGCGGCATTGTTGATGCATCACGAGTTGGGGTTATTCCCTTTCAGCCGGTGATCTGGGTATGCGCGTGCTGGCGGGCTTGGATTGTCTGATTGCCGGTGGGGCTGCACAACTCAAAGGCCAGCGCGTGGGATTGGTGACACATCCCGCTGCCGTGACGCGTGATCTCACCGACAGTGTTACAGCGTTCCTGCGTTGTGGTGTTACATTGACAGCGTTATTTGGGCCGGAGCATGGGTTTTCTGGGGCCGTGGCTGATGGTCAGCACGTGCAGAATGCTGTCTACAGCGATACCCAAATGCCCATTTACAGTCTTTACGGGATAACACAGGAACCGACGCCGGATATGCTGGCGGATATCGAAGTGTTGCTCTTTGACATGCAGGATGTGGGGGCGCGTTTTTACACCTTTATCAGCACGCTGTTTTACGTACTCAAGGGTGCAGCCAAGGCGGATGTGCCGGTCGTGGTACTGGATCGTCCTAACCCCATCAACGGTAGGGTGTGCGAAGGGCCGGTCTTGAGTCCGGGCTTCGAGTCTTTTGTCGGTGTGCTGCCGATCCCATTGCGCTACGGGTTGACCATAGGGGAATTGGCCCGGTATATGGATGATACGCAGGGCCTCCACGCCGACCTGACCGTGATTCCGATGGAAGGTTGGCAACGAGACTGGTGGTTCGACGAAACCGGTTTGACCTGGGTGCCGACTTCTCCCGCTATGCCGCATGTTTCGACGGCGATGGTTTATCCGGGTATGTGTTTCTTGGAGGGAACGAATGTCTCCGAAGGGCGGGGAACGGCGTTGCCCTTCGAGGTCTGCGGTGCGCCGTGGATCGATGGGGAGGCGTTGGCGTCGCATTTGAACGCGTTGGGACTGCCAAGCGCGCGGTTTCGTCCTACGCAGTTTGTGCCGTCAGCGTCCAAGTTTGCCGGGGAAGTCTGTGGCGGTGTGCAGATTCACATCACAGATCGAGAAGCGTTCCGCCCGGTGACGATGGGATTGTATTTGCTCACAGCATTGAAGGCGCTCTATCCGCCGAATTTCGTGTGGCTGTCGCAGAGTTGGGAAGGCACGCATCCGCACATTGACCTGCTGGCGGGCACGGATCAGGTACGGCGCGCTATAGAAGCGGGCGTGGATGTGACTGAGTTAGTTGAGGGATGGGCAGGCGACGTGGCTGATTTCGAGCAAAAGTCCTGTCAATATTGGCTCTACACGTAAAGTGTAGGTGCAACGCACTTATACAAAACAAAACTAAAGTTGATATAAACGCACGGTATATCGAAGAATAAAGTGCGTTGCACCTAGTCTAGCAGAAAGGAGGTCCCGTTGAGCAGCGTAACCATAGGCACACAGGCCGTTCCAAGAAAGAGGCCATTGCGATATTGGATCAAACGTATCACTTCGAATTACGTCGTCAAGATGGTTTCACGGGCTATCTTTACGATATGGTTTGTCACCAGCTTGATCTTCTTCCTCGTGCGCTTGATGCCATCTAATCCAATTGAGGTCTATATCAACGAATTGATCGTGCAGTACAGTATCCCATATGCAGAAGCGCGCGACCAGGCCGCATCCCTCTTCGCCATCGACTTGGATGCACCGCTGTCCAAGCAATATATCGATTATATGGGGCAATTGCTCCATGGGAATTTGGGAGAATCGCTGCGCTCGCCAGGTACGTCCGTGTGGGAAATCATCGTCGCATTCCTTCCGTGGACCTTATTCAGTGTAGGCTTAGGCTTGTTGATCAGTTTTGTCCTGGGGGTGATGATCGGGATGTTGCTGGCTTACAAGCGCCAAGCGCTCTGGGAACCGGCAGTATCCGGCACGGCTTCGATACTGAGCTCCATACCCAACTATATCATCGGCATCGTGCTGCTCGTGTTCCTGGGTGTGTATTGGGGGATCATACCCATCAACCAGATGCGTGGTTCACGGTCGCCAGGTATCCAGCCAGCCTTCACCTGGGTCTTCATCAAAGATATTTTCTTCCACGCAGCGATGCCGATTCTCACTTACGTGCTCTCGACCATCGGCTCGTGGATTCTGTCGATGAAGAGCAGCACGATTGGCACCTTGGGTGAGGATTATGTAACCGTCGCACGGGCGCGTGGCCTCTCCGAAGGGCGCATCACGACTGCCTATGTAGGTCGCAACGCAATGTTGCCACTCATTACGCAACTGCTCATCAGTATCGGCTTTGTCGTCGGTGGGTCGATTCTTATTGAGAATATTTTCGTCTACCAGGGAATCGGCTACCGGTTGTCAGCGGCGCTCACCACGCGCGATTATCCGCTGATGCAGGGTATTTTCTTGATCATCACGATCTCGGTCGTTCTATCTAACTTGATAGCCGATTTTGTTTATGGGTGGTTTGACCCCCGTGTGCGCATTGCCGGAGGTGACTGATGACGACGCAAGCCTTGACGCCTAAAACTGGTATTCGCTATTGGCCTGGTCGTGTGCTGCGTGGTATCGGCCGGTTCCTAAAGTTGATGAGCCGCAACAAAACCGGGTTTGCCGGTTTCCTGCTCTTTATCGGTTTTGTTTTGATGACGACGGTGGGAACATGGTTTGTGCCAGAAGTCACAACTGCCGACATCAACGCGATCTATGCGCCACCCACATGGGAACATCCGTTAGGTAATGATAGCCAGGGAAAAGATATTTTGTCGCAGATTGTGCATGGTGGGCGGGATATTCTACAGATGGCGCTGCTGACCGGCGTCATATCGACATTCATCGGCGTAGCGCTCGGTTCGTTGAGCGCGCTTATCGGAGGGGGATTTGATGCCTTTTTGTCGATGCTGGCCGACATCTGGCTGACCATCCCGCGCTTTCCGCTGCTGGCGGTGCTGGCGACATTGGTCAAACTCGACAATCTGATCTACCTGGCGTTGCTGCTCTCGGTGCTTTCGTGGGCCGGGCTGTACCGCTCGATTCGCGCGCAGGTCTTCTCGATCAAGGAGCGCGACTATATCGAAGCCGCCACCGCCCTGGACCTGGGGATGTGGCACATCATCTTCTCCGAAGTGCTTCCCAATATGCTGAGTTACATCGCCATCAGCTTTACCTTCGGGATGACCTCTGCCATCTACGCGCAGGTAGGCCTTGTCTTTCTGGGATTGGTTCCCTTGACCCGCAACTGGGGCGTGATGATCAACCTAGCCTGGACGCAGGGTGCCATCTTTTTCAAGGACAGTGTCTACTTCATTATGGCGCCTGTGACAGCGATTGCTCTCTTCCAGTTGTCCATCGTCTGGATGAGCCGCTCGCTTGAAGAAATCTTCAACCCACGCTTGCGCACGGGGTAACACAATGAAAAAGCCACAGACGACGCAACAGATTGGAAATCAGGTTCCTTTGACGGTAGAAGACCTCTGGGTTGAATACCAGATTGAGCGCGGCGTTGTAAAAGCCGTGCGCGGGGTCAGTCTTTCTCTGGCGAAAGGCGAAAGTCTGGCGCTGATCGGCGAAAGCGGCTGCGGCAAAACCACGTTTGGGGTGGCGTTGATTCGTCTCTTGGTTCAGGCCGCGCGTATTCCCAGAGGCGAGATCACGTATTGGCGTGGCAATAAGGGCATTGATGTCCTCTCACTTAAGGAGAGTGAACTGCGCCGCTTCCGCTGGCGCGAGTGCGCGATGGTGTTCCAGTCGGCCTTGAATGCCTTCAACCCGGTGTTACGGATTTGGGATCAGATCCTCGATACGTCCAGAGCGCATGGAGGGATGTCCAAGAGCCAGGTCCGGGAACGTGCATTGCAATTGTTAGAGTATGTACAACTGGATCCCAAACGTGTCATCGACGCCTATCCACACGAGCTAAGCGGTGGTATGCGCCAACGCGTGCTCCTGGCCATGAGTCTGCTCCTCGATCCGCAAGTGCTCATCCTCGATGAGCCGACAACGGCGCTGGACATCCTGACGCAGCGGACGATCATCGATCTACTGCGGCGGCTCAAGGAGGAGATTGGCTTTGCCATGCTCTTCATCTCACACGACCTGGCAACTGCTGCCGAGTTGGCGGATCGTGTCGCCACAATGTATGCAGGCAGCATCGTCGAGTTGGGGCCGGTGGCCGACATCTTCTATCGCCCGGCGCATCCCTACACCCTGGGATTGATCCGTGCTGTCCCAACCGTGACCGGCGAATTCGAGGATTTGGTCTCGATTCCCGGTGCGCCGCCAGATCTCGTTGATCCGCCGCCGGGCTGTAAATTCCATCCACGCTGCCCTTATGTGACGGAGCAGTGCCGTGTCGAGGAGCCACAGCTCAAAACACACTACAGCGAGACGCACAGCGTTGCCTGTTTTAACGTTCAGCGAGTACAGCAGGATACGCTCGATTTGCAAGAACGCTATAAAAAATACATGGGAGGAAAGGCACAATGAACGCGGGGTCAGGCGAGTATCTCATCGAAGCGCGTAATCTGGTGCGCAAGTTTGGCTCGCGGCGGGAACGGGTCACGGCGGTGGATGACGTCTCCTTCGGCATTCGGGAAGGGGAAGTGGTGTGCTTGGTCGGTGAGAGCGGCTGTGGTAAGACGACAACCGGCAAGATGATCGCTGGGCTGCTCAAACCCACATCCGGGCAGGTGCTCTATGTGGGCAAATCGGTGTGGGATCCTAAAGGCAATAGGGGCGAGGATTTTAAAACGTACCGGCTCGGCGTGCAAATCATTCACCAGGACCCTTACGCTTCCCTCAACCCATCGCACACCGTCTACAAAATCTTGAGCACGCCATTGTTGCACCACAAGTTGGTCGCCAATTCCTCTGAAGCACTGGATCGTGTGGTTGAGCTGCTTAACATCGTCGGGTTAGGGCCGATTGAAGATTTCCTCTACAAATATCCGCACCAGTTGAGTGGTGGACAGCGTCAACGGGTCTCCGTGGCCCGCACATTGACCGTTAACCCGCGCTTCATTGTGGCAGACGAGGCCGTGTCGATGGTCGATGTGTCGATCCGCGTAGGGCTGCTCAACATAATGGCGGATCTGAAACGAAATTTTGGCGTGACGTACCTTTTCATCACCCACGACCTGGCCGTCGCCAAATTCTTCGCCTGGGAAGGTCGTATTGCCGTGATGTATGTAGGCAGCATCGTCGAATTTGCGTCGACGCCACAGTTGATCAACAATCCCTTGCATCCCTACAGCAAAGCGTTGCTCGCCGCCGTGCCAGAGGCTGATCCGGAACTGACCCGCAGTAAGAAGCGTGTTGAGCTGCGTAGCCAGGATATTCCCAGTCTGTTGGCCCTACCGAGCGGATGCCGTTTCCATCCCCGTTGCCCTTATTTTGAACCGGGGTTGTGCGATGTAAAACGCCCGCAGTTGACGCCTGTGGGGAACAACCGTTCGGTGGCTTGCCATATCGCTTTACGGGAGGCAGGCATTCAAGAGGCGGGCGCGCAAGAGGTGAGTACACCGGCATGATCAATCCACAGTTGGGCAAAGCCGTCTTCAGGATCATTGTGTTTATCACTGTGACATCGCTGTTGCTGCTGCCCTTTGTCAAGCCGGGGAGTGCCGAGTTTATTGTCACGGTTGTTACATTGACGATAGGAATCTTTTTCGGCATTGTACTTTTTGTGCTTGTGCGCCGTCAATCGCGTTAGCACATTCGACAAAAAAGGGGGGAAAGTGGTGGGCCGGGACCGATTGTACCCGCCCCCACCTCCCAGATTTTTAAGAAGATATAGACTCTATCCAAAAATTGTGCTTGTGAGTGTTTATGGTGCATCCACGGTGAATTTTCGGATAGGTTCATATTCCAAAAGCTTGTTCAAGGAGGTGCGTATAAGAAGATAAGAGAAGTGTTCGTTCTGTAGGTGTATATGTTCCAACTATTTACCATTAATCAATCTCTTAAGGAGGAGCTTAGATGAAGACTCAGCAGTTACGCAAGAATTGGCTGTGGGTGGCGTTGTGCGTGGTCCTGACCCTTTCTTTCCTGACCAGTTGTGCAACGCCGACTCCGGAAGTTATCGAGAAAACCGTCGAGGTCGAGAAGGTCGTCGAGAAGACCGTCGAGGTCGAGGTCGAGAAGACCGTCGAGGTTGAGAAGGTCGTCGAGAAGACCGTTGAGGTCGAGAAGATCGTTGAGGTGACGGCCGTTCCTACCGGTCCCGGCGTCTTCAACGGTGCGTATCCCTATCCGGTACCACCGGTCGGCCATTTGAACATGTTTGCCACCAATAATATGGGTGTTGGTATTTACCGGACCCTATTCCAGCCACCTCTGGCAATGTATATGTGGGCTGACGGTTCATGGGTACCATACCTGGCGGAAAGCTGGGACATTGACGCGGATGCTGCCACATTGACCGTCTATCTGCAAAAGGGTATCAAGTGGAGCAATGGCGACGACTTCAACGCTCAGGATGTGATTGCCACTTTCAACTGCCGCCGTCTGGAAAAGGGTACTGTCTGGCGTTTCCTGGAAAGCGTTACCGCGAAGGACGATTACACCGTCGTTTTCAAGATGTCCGAACCTTCCAGTGTGGTTGAACGTTACGTTATCCGCAATGAGGCTATTGTGGACCGCGCCACCTATGGCGAGTGGTCTGATAAAGTCCAGGCGTTGGTGGATGAGGGCAAGGATAGTGATTCCGACGAATGGAATGCGCTTTTGCAGGACTTCAACGCTTTCCGCCCCGAAACCCTGAACGCGACCGGCCCATACATCATCGACATGGATAGCGTCAACGAAGCGCGCATGACGTTGGTCAAGAACCCCACCTCCTGGTGGGCTGACAAGGTGAACTTTGACATCGTCTACCTGTACAACGGCGAGACGCCCACCGTTACTCCGCTCGTCCTTGCACAGCAGGTTGACTACGCGACCCATGGGTTCCCACCCGCTACCGAGAAAGCCTTTGTGGCTTCCGGCGTGCGCATCGTCCGCCCGCCCATCTACTCCGGCCCGGCGTTGTTCTTCAACCACACGATGTATCCCTTCAACGTGAAGGAAGTCCGCCAGGCTATCGCCTACGCTGTGGATCGCAATGAGAACGGCGTGGTCTCCCTGGGTGACTCCGGCAAGGCCGTGCAGTACATGGCCGGCTTCAGCGACAATAT
>JAFGSL010000217.1 GCA_016934645.1 Anaerolineae bacterium | reverse complement strand
CGCGATCAGGGTGTTATCGGCGTCGGCATCGGTGGATCGGAGCAACTGTATCCGCCGGAGCCTTTCGCGGAGGTGTACGCACAGGCCCGTGCGTTGGGTTTCCACACTACCGCCCACGCCGGGGAAGCTGCCGGAGCAGAGAGCATCTGGGGTGCGCTTCACGCGCTGCACGCCGAGCGCATCGGCCACGGGACACGCGCGGAGGAAGATCTAGCGTTGCTCGATTATCTCGCCGCGCACGCCATCCCGCTGGAGATGTGCCCAATCTCCAATGTGCGCACGGGCGTAGCACAATCTTTTCGTGAACATCCCGTACGGCGCTACTTTGAGCGGGGTATACTCGTAACAATAAATACGGACGATCCCAGGATGTTCGGCAATACGCTCGCGGAAGAATTTGCCCTGCTTGAGCAGACGTTGGGCTTCTCTCGCGACGACATCCGGACGCTGATCCTGAATGGGGTTCGCGCCGCGTGGTTGTCCGAAGAGCAGAAAGAGCATTTAGGTACTGCCTTCCGCGCCGATCCGGCGTGGAAGGATTGACTTTGTCTATGAAACGTGAAGTGTGAGACCTTGCAAGGTATCGCGTCTCACGCATCACGTATCACGCATCACGTATCACGCATCACGTAGGAGGTACACTATGCACATTTTGAAAGATGGTCAGACCGTCCAGACCGTGACATCCCGCATGCCTTGTACTGCCGAAAAATTCCTCGGTGGAGGAGGGCAGGGCGAAGTCTATCGCGCGAACCTGGGCGGACAGAAGGTGGCTCTCAAGTGGTATTTCCCGGCGCAAGCCACTGCGGAGCAACGGGCGGCGTTGGATATCCTGATCAAGAAAGGGCCGCCGAGCGATAAATTCCTCTGGCCGAGCGAGTTGACCGAATCCTCGGAGGTGCCGGGCTTTGGGTACATTATGCCGTTGCGCGGGTCACAGTACAAGAGTATCGTCGATTTGATGAAGCGACAGGCCGAACCGACCTTTCGCGCGTTGGCGACGGCGGGATTGGAATTGGCCGATAGCTTCTTGACGTTGCACGCGATGGGCCTCTGTTACCGCGATATTTCATTCGGCAATGTCTTTTTCGAGCCGAACACGGGCGAAGCCCTCATCTGCGACAACGACAACGTCGCCGTCGATGGGGCGACCGAGGGCGGCGTTCTGGGGACGCCGCGTTTCATGGCGCCGGAGATTGTGCGTGGCGAGGCGCGTCCCAGTATGCAGACCGATCTCTACTCGCTGGCCGTGCTGCTTTTCTACATGCTGATGGTCCACCATCCCCTGGAGGGCAAGCGTGAAAGCAGCATCAAATGTCTCGATTTGCCGGCGATGAACAAACTCTATGGAACCGATCCGCTCTTCATCTTCGATCCAAAGGATGACAGTAACCGCCCGGTGGAGGGCTTCCATGACAACGCTCTGGCCTTTTGGCCCCTCTATCCGGTTTTTATCCGCGAACTCTTCATCAAGGCGTTTACGGAGGGTTTGCACGATCCGCAGGAACGCATCCGCGAGAGCGAGTGGCGTGGGGCAATGGCGCGGATGCGCGATGCCATCATCTACTGCCCCAAATGCGGCTCCGAGAATTTCTACAGCGCCGAAAAGCTCAGGGCCACGGGCAATCCCGGTACGTGTTGGGCTTGTAACACGACGCTTGTTCTGCCGCCACGCATCCGTATCGATGACGCCATCGTGATGCTAAATTGGGACACCAAACTCTACCCGCATCACGTGGACACCGACCAGTTGTACGATTTCTCCAAACCTATCGCCGAGGTTAACCAACATCCTACCGACCCGTCAATTTGGGGGCTGCGAAATCTCAGCGACGAGAAATGGGTGATCACCACCGACGATGGCGCGATCCTCGATGTAGACCCAGGACGCAACGTGAGATTGGCGGTCGGCACAAAAGTCAATTTTGGCAAAAAAGAAGGCGAAATCAGAGTCTGAGAATTGAAGATTTGGAGATGTCAATTCGTTGATTTTTCCCTCAATTGCGAGGGTATGCTAAAAAATCAACAAATCTCCAATCAACAAATTTACAATGAAAGGGGGACTATGAACACAGGCGTTAATCTTCCAAGTTTAGGTAAATATCGCGTGCTGGGCGTGTTGGGCAAGGGCCGTTTTGCCACTGTCTATCGCGCTGAGGACACGAGTATAGGCCGTCTGGTGGCCATCAAATTTTTCGACCCGCTGCTGTTGCAGGATGAAGCATGGGTTGCCCGCCTGCGCGATAACCTTCAGGCCGCCGCGCGTCTCCAACACCCACATCTGACGCCCATCTACGACATCGGCGAGACGGAGACTGACCTCTACGAGGTGACGCAGTTGGCACGGGACGGTAGCCTGGCCGAGGCGATTGCCGCCCACAGCGGGCAGCGCGTGCCGTGGGACAAGACCCTGCCGTTCCTCAAATCCATCTGTGAGGCACTGAATTACGCGCACGGGCAGAGCCTTGTGCATAGCGATCTCAAACCATCGAACATCCTCATTGATCCGCCCGGCGGTCCGCTGGTGATGGACTTCGGGCTGACGCGGTTGATGGCCGCTAACAGTGTGGGGATGAGCCGTATCGAAGGCGGTGTGGTCGGCACGTTGGCTTACATCGCGCCGGAGGTGTGGGAAACCGCGCCTGCCGAAATTCCTGCTGACATTTACGCACTCGGTTGCATCACCTATGAGATGTTGATTGGGCAAAAGCTATTCGAAGATGCCAGCGTGATGCAGGCGATGCACGCGCACGCGCAGGGTCCTCAGTTCCCGCAAACGTGGCCGAGCGACGTACCAGCAGGGGTTGCAGGGGTGTTGGCCAAGGCGCTAGCCTTCGATCCCACGACACGTTATCCCGACGCGATGGCGTTCTGGAATGCGTTGAAGGTGCTTGAGACGCCGATGAGCGCGGGTGCGAAGTTGTCGGTGATGGCCGATCAGTTGCGTGTTAAAGCTGACGCCGCGTTGAAAGCTGGTAAACTGCAAGCCGCCAAGCTCGCCATCAACCAGTGGCTGTCAATGGAACCGGACAATCCCACGGCGATCAAGGCCTTGGAAGTCATCGAGCGCCAGATCGCGGCTGCCGCCGCCGCACCGCAGCCAACAACTCCACAGGCGCAGCAACCGGCGGCAGCGCCGACACCTCCTCCCACGCCGATCACCTTCACACCTCAACCACAGGCTCCCGCGCCACAACCTGTGCCTCAACCGGCGACGCCCGCGCCGCAGCCGGCGCCGGTCGCGCAGGCGCCAACCGCACCGCCTGCCCAGCCTGCCGTTACCCCGGCTCCAGCAGCACCACAGCCTGTGGCCCAACCTGCGCCCAGCATCTTCACCTTCTACACTGTACCAGACCAACGCACGGGTGTGTTGGCCGCTCGCTACACCACCGAGCAGTTTGTCAGCACCGAGGGCCAACTTGAGGTCTACGCCGCTGAGGTTGATGGCCAGTCGGTGATGGTGACGTGGATTTTCTCCGCCGAAGCTACACCGGAGAAGCGTGCCTTGCTCGAATCGCTGGTCCAACAAGGGCCGCCGACGGCGAGCTTCCTCTGGCCGACGGCGGTTGTTGAATCTGCGGAGGTACCCGGCTTTGGCTATCTCACGGCGCCGCACGAAGCGCGCTTCAAGAGCATCGAGGACCTGATCAAGCAGTGGGTGGAGCCAACCTTCCACGCACTCACGACGGCGCTTTTGGGTTTTGTGGATAGCTTCACCGCGTTGCATCTGAAAGGCCTCTGTCATCGTGACCTGTCGCCACGCAACGTCTTATTCGATCCCGACACGGGCGATGTGCTTTTCGTTTACGCGGACAACATCGTGCCGGAAGGCACAGCCGGTGCACCCCGGACGCTGCGTTTTGCAGCGCCTGAATTGGTGCGCGGCGAGATAGCGCCCAACGTGCAGTCCGACTTGTACACGCTCGCCACGTTGCTATTCTACGTGATGATGGTGCATCATCCGCTGGAAGGCGAGCGTACGCTCAACATCCCGGCCTTCGATCAGGCGGTGGAACAACGGATCTTCGGCGTCGACCCCATCTTCATCTTCGATCCCAACAACGACACCAACCACCCGGTTCCGGGGTATCACGTTCGCGTGCAGGACTACTGGCCGCTCTATCCCCAGTTCATCCGTGATATGTTCATACAGGCGTTCACTGCCGGGCTGCGCGATCCCTACGGCGGGCGCGTTCGCGTGACAGAATGGCGCAAGGCACTTGTCAATCTACGCGATACGATCATCTACTGCGCGCAGTGTAGTGCAGAGAACTTCTATGATCTCGCCGTGTTGAAAGCTTCCGGTGGCAAACCGGGAATGTGCTGGTCGTGCAAAAACGATCTGGCGCTGCCGCCCCGTTTGCGTGTGGGGGACGCTGTGGTGATGCTGAACTACAATACACGGCTCTATCCGCATCACGTGGATCCCGATAAGGCCTATGATTTCTCGACGCCTGTTGCCGAAGTCACGCGCCATCCCAGCAATCCCAATATCTGGGGCCTCAGGAATCTTACCCTGGAGAAATGGGTGATTACGTTGGATGATGGGACAATCAAGGATGTTGAACCGAGTCGCAGTATGACCCTGGCGCCCGGCATCAAGATAAACTTCGGCAAGCGCGAGGGCGAAATTCGCGTATAGCCGTTTTCTATCGCAAAAGGTGCAGCCACCGGCTGCGCCTTTTGTTCTGGCATGATTCGTCTGTGATACAATCCGAATTGCTTTGCCTTGTGGGGCAACGGGCGTTACAATAAGGAATACTATTTTTGTTAGCCGGGAAAGGAGATGCCGATGCAGATTGTCACGGACAGTGGGATGGATTTGTATTTACCGCCAGAAGAAATGCCCGATATGGCGCTGAATCCCGTACGCCACGCGATTACACTTGAGGGGAAAACGTACAGGAGCGGTCTTGATATTCAGTCCGAGGAACTCTACCGGCTTCTGGAAGAGACAGGCGCTTTTCCCATTACGTCGCAGCCTTCATCCGGCGATTTCGCTGAGATGTACCGTAAACTGGCCGCCACCGATCCGGATATTCTGTCGATTCAGATGTCGTCGGGGTTGAGCGGCTCGGTCAACGCAGCGCAGGCCGGCGCTGAGATGGTGCCAGAAGCCAATGTCACCGTTGTGGATGCCAAGACGCTCTCCGGCGTGGTCGGCTGGCAGGTGTCGGCGGCAGCGCGTGCCATCAAGGCCGGATGGCCTGTGGAGCGGATCGTCGATCTGATTCAGCGCATTGTGGCCGTGAGTGACAGCATCTATACGCTGGATGATCTGAAGTACCTGATCCACGGCGGGCGCATCAGCCACATGAAGGGGCTGATCGCCTCAGCGCTGCGCATTAAGCCGATGATCGGGGTGACGAAGGATATCGGCAATTATGAACAGCTTGGCATGGCGCGCACATTCAAAGGCGCGCTCAAGGGATTGGTCAAGTTGATGCTCAAGAAGCACGCGCCCGGCACACCTCTGCGCGTACAGGTTATTCACGCTCTCAATCCGGAGGGCGTGGCTTTTCTGCGTGAGGAAGTGGACAGGACGTTTGACTGTACGTGGATGCCCCTGGGCACGATGTCGCCTGTCTTGGGCGCGCATACCGGCCCTTTGATGGTGGGGGTTGCTTTCGCCGCACTTGCAGATTACCCGGAGGTTCCCTGATTCTATGTCTCGCACCCTTACCCGCCGTCAAATGCTGAAACTCATCGCCAGCGCTGCCGCCGCGGCGATGGTGTCGCCGTTGTGGCACGCCCGCGCGCATTATCCTACGCTGCGAATGGACACCAACGAGGTGGATCCCAATACCTACGTCTTGATGGGCCGGGCGATTTACACCGTGGCTTTCTACGAGAAACCCGATACGACTTCCACGCGCATAAATGCGATAGCGCGCGATCAATCTTGTCGCATTTTAGGGGAGGTGCATGCGCCCTTCAGTGCTCACAACGATCTGTGGTACGAAACCGATCTGGGTTACGTTCACTCGGCGTGGGTGCTGCCGATGCGTATCTATCCGCCGCAACCTTTCATTGAGAACATCGGCGATTGGGGCTTCTGGGGTGAAATCTCACAGGTCTACACCGAGGCGCGCACCGAGCCGCACGCGCAGGCAGCGAAGAAGTACCGTTTCTACGGCGGCAATATGTTCCACGTGATCGATGCTGTTACCGATGCAGAGGGTACCGGTTGGTACAAAGTCGCCGACGATTACCCACCCAAGGTCTTTGGCAATCACCAGTGGGTGCTGGCGCGGGACGTGCGGCGCTTTCCACGCGCGGAGATGGCGCCCATCCATCCTTTCGTCGGGAACAAGCACATCGAAGTGAGTCTGGAGGAGCAATCGCTGACGTGTTATGAGGGTGAGAATGTCGTTTTCCACACACTGGTTGCGTCGGGATTGGGTGGAGCGTTGGGGACGCCGCCGGGGAACCATACCGTTCTTCTCAAGCAGGCGTCACGGCACATGAGCAACGTGCCCTACGAAGGGATGAAAGAGGAAGACATTCCTGCTCCTGAAAACGTTTTCGACCTGCCGGGCATACCGTGGAACACTTTCTTTACCCTGGCGGGAATGGCGATTCACGGCGCGTATTGGCACAACGATTTCGGCATACGTCGCAGTCACGGCTGTCTCAATGTCTCCTGCGAGGCTGCGCGCTGGATTTACCGCTGGGTTCATCCCATCGGTGGCTACGAGGACGATTTCATTCGCAGCGACCATCGCGTCGGCACGCCGATCAACATTGTGTGAACTAGTTCGCGAAAACCGGGATTTTTGCTAAAATCCCGGTTTTTGTTTTACTCCTCGTTAAAGACGAACGTCGCGGCGATTTCCTCTAGCAGCGGGGGGATGGGATCAACACCTACAGCGCGGGTGCGCAGGACATACAGCCAATAGTCCGCTCCCTGGATTACCCAGACCTTGGCCGGTCCGCCCTCTCTGCCGGGCCACTGTTCCTGGAAGAGGAAGGCTGCCTGTCCCTGCCACTCGGTTTCTTCGACAAACTCTGCTTCGGGTGGCGCATCGGGATCGTGCGTGGCTTCCAGCATCACCACCGCGTTGTTGAGTAGCAGTGCCTCTGTTGGACCGGGCGCCCACCACAGCGCGATCTCCCCGTTCCCATACTGCCATACGCGCCCGCCAGCATGTTGGTCGCCTTGCGCGGTGGCCTCAGTGAAGGCTAGGGGAATGCGCAGGTTCACGCCGGAAGGCAGGGTCTCCGTCAGCGCACGGAATTCGATGGGCGCGGTCTTGAAGGGCAGCATCCGCTCCCCGACGACGTCTAATTCTGTTTCTACATGAACGACGAGCCACCAGTGACCTGTAGGCGTGTCCAGTGACAGTTGGAACGGCGCGGGAGCGACATAGCGCCTACCACTTTGTTGGACAAGATCGAATGTGGTGGTGACTGTCATCGTTGGATCGTAAATCTTCGCGCTCATGGCGATGTCTGTTGTGATCCTCTGGGGCAACGTCACGTCGGCGATGAGAAGCGGTGGCTCAAGCGCGGAGACTTCCTCTGGCCACGTGATGTTGACGACCAGTGGCGGGATCGGAGTGGGCGTTGGCGTGAGCGTCAGTGTCCATGTGGGGACGGGAGTGAGGGTGGCCGTCGGGGTGAGCGTCAATGTTGGTGTCTTTGTTGGCGGTGGTGGCGTCTGTGTCCTACAGGCCGTCAGCAGCAATAAAATTGCGCAAAACACACTATAGCTTAATCTTTTCACGATATTGTCATCCTTGTATACAGGCGATATTTCTCGACAGGACTAACAGGATTTTCAGGATGAAGATTTCCATTTTGTTAATCTTGTCCAAATAGAAGATTCAGGACATGCGGAAATCCAGCAATTGCTCTACGTCGCAGCGATAGGGCATCGCGGGTGCGGTGCCGACTTTGGTGACCTGGAGCGCGGCAGCAGCATTGGCGAAGTCAACAGCCTCGGCAAGCGGTCGCCTTTCCGCCAGCGCCACAGCCAGCGCGCCGTTGAAAGCATCGCCAGCGCCGGTCGTGTCCACGACGTCGACTTTGTAGCCAGGTACGTGCTGGGCGGCATCCCGCGTCACGATGAGTGCCCCTTCCGCTCCCAGCGTGACGACGACGGTGCCCACACCGCGATCTAGCAGTTTATGCGCGGCGCTTTCGATGTCGTTTAGACCTGACAGGTTTTCAAAACCTGTCAGGTCTTCTTCGACGAGAAGTTGTAACTCGGTCTGGTTGGGCGTGAGCACATCCACCAGGGAGAGCAGTTCGGCGCTGAGGGCCTGGCCCGGCGCTGGATTGAGTACGACGGTCGTACCGGCCTCGTGTGCCACGTGAATCGCATAGGTCACAGTCTCCAACGGCGATTCGAGCTGGAAGAGCGCCACGTCAGCGTCAGCGATTGCCCCGCGCGCGGCGTCGATGTCGGCGGGAGTGAGCTGGGCGTTGGTTCCCAAAGCCACCACGATCATGTTTTCGCCTTCATTGTCCACGATGATGAAGGCCACGCCGGTGTGCGACGCGCCATCGCGCAGGACGAAACCTGGGCGG
Organism: Anaerolineae bacterium; assembly: GCA_016934645.1. Next base: position 6,319 of record JAFGSL010000217.1, on the reverse strand, counting down.
ATGCCCTCTTTCGCCAGATTGGCCGCGGCCTGGTCGCCGAAGGCATCTTGCCCGAGCTTGACCACCATCGTCACGTCCGCGTCTAGTCGCGCGGCAGCGACGGCCTGGTTCGCACCCTTGCCGCCCGGTCCCGTGATGAACGGTCCGCCGAGAATGGTTTCGCCTTTGACGGGCATACGTGGTGTGCGGATCAACAGGTCCATATTGAAGCTGCCCACAACGGTCACTTTGGGTCTAGTCGTCATTGTTGCTCCACCCTGATCAGGTAACTATCCATCGCACTATAATTCAACATGGGTGATTTGCGCCTCCAACTCGACGACAAACGCTTTCATAAACGCTACCAGCGGTTCGGCGATCCGTTGGGCGGTATCGGTGTGAAGCTCATCAATCAGACTGATCTGTAAATTGATCTGGTCCATAGTCGTCGGTCCGATGCCGAGACCCGCGACGTGCCGGGCGGTGAAGCCGTCTGCTGACAGGCCCCACGTTTCGCCTTTCACGCACTCGGGATCGTATTCCGGCTTGAAGTATTTGGAGGTGAAAGCGCGCATCAGTCCCACCGCACCCAGCGCGTCGAGGATGTCCGCGTCGCGTAGGATATAGCCGAGGGTGTCCCAATCGCCGTGGATAAGGCTGTGGTTGTGGATGGCTTTGGCGATGACGGCAATCTCATCTTCGGCGAACAGGTGCTGCTCGCGCAGAAAGCGCGCCGCAATTTCTGCACCGATGGGGCCGTGGTTCCCTCCCGTTTCAACATGCGCCAAGCCGATGTCGTGTAGGAGCGCGGCGGCTTCGACGAGGTCGAGATCCGCGAAGCCTTCAGCCCTGGCAATGGTCAGTGCGTTGTTCCGCACCCGCTCAACGTGTTTGATGTCGTGGCCGATACGGAGGTCAGGATTGACGACGGTGTCCATCGTCTTCCGGACGAAGGCTTCGATACGGTCGATTCTGTCTATCATTACTGATCTGGTCATAACGAACTAAAGTTACTCCGGTGCTTTACAGGCGTATGAAAGTTTAGCAAAATATGACCAGATCAGTCATTCTCTTGTGCCATCAGCACCAGTAACCGACTGATCCAACCTTCGCCTTCATCTGCGGTGCAGGGTTCGACCTGTATGGTCGAGACCGGTGCGCCCCGAGGGACGTCGATGTAGAGTTTGTAGACCCGTCCCGGCGCGACAGCGAAATCTGCGTAGCCAAGTCCCACCTCCGCATTGAATCCTGTCACGGCACGGTCTGCACCATCCTCCCAAAGCAGCCACACTTCGCGCCCCGGTAGTGGGAGCCATTCTACCTCTTCGCGGCGGCGCACTGTGATGGTATGCGATAACGTCAGCGAGATGGCGATCTGCGGTGAGTTGGTACAGGTCAGCGTCTGCGAGACGATGCGGAACGCGCTCAGCGAGGGGGAAATGGGTGTTGTCGTGGTAATTATGGGGACGGGAACTGGTGTGTTGGTCGGCGGGACAACAGTCACCGTCGACACAGGCGTTGGCGGGATGGCCTGGGATGTTGCTGTGGGCGCGGGGATGGGAGCTGTACTGTTCTCGCTGGTGTAGATATCGACGGCGGGCGTGTCGACGCCGTAGAATGCTGCCAGTTCGGCGATCCGCTGCAGCGTTATAAGCGGGCGTCCGGAGGCGACGATTTGATCGAGCACGGCAGCAGCAATGGGACGTATCTCTGCCTCCGGTAGTCCCTGCAGCCGCAATTGCGTGCGGCTCCAGTTGCCTTCTGAGCCATAGGCCAATACGGTCATCTGGATCCACTCGGTGCGATAGGCTTTGTCGAGCAGCGGCGGGTAGGTATCGTAATATTCCGGCGGGGAGATGGCCCACGTATAGAGCAATCCCGCTGCGAGACCGAGGATCAGGCCGACGATGAGCACGCCCCAAGATTTCACGGTGTCCCTCTTTGAAGATAGGGCTGCATGGGCGAAGTGCTCACACCCAGATCGCGGGCCAACTGCGCCAGGGGGGTCAGAATGGCGTCGGATTTTCCCTGGGTGATCCACAGCTCTGTTACTTCGACGAGAAACATCGTGGCGTCGGGCTGCAAAGCCGCCAGGCGTTGTTGCGCCAGGGTCAGGTCACCATCTACTAGGTATGCGGCGGCGATCAGGCGCAGGTATTCCTCCTGATAGTCGTGGCGCAACATAGCCGGAGACGAATTGGCGCGTTGCACCGGCAGCAGTCCCCATCCGATGATGAGTGCCAACCCAATCCCGAGGGCAATTCCGACGATAAACCAGAGCAGACGTTTCATATAAACCGCATCATACATCGGAAATCACGGAACGCAAAATCTACTGAGCTGGTCGCAAAACTTAAAGCGATTCCAGCCCCTTACAAACTGATGAACGTTTAGCAAAATATGGCTGGCTCAGTAATTAATTCAGATGTTCTATTGACGCGCGTCAAAATTGCTCCTATAATAAAGATAAGAGTTGATCCTCTCAGGATTTGGGAGAAGAGGCAGGTCACCAAAGGTGAACACTGCAAAGCCAAGCGGGGTACCCGCAACCGACAAGTCCTGAGAGGTTTTTTTATTATGCAGCCCTCATCGTAGGTGAGGGCTGCGTCTTTTCCAGAGGGATCGCAGCAAAAAGGGGAGGGCGTTCTCACGCCCTCCCCGGATTGTGCCGAATGTGTTTCTCGGCTTCAAGCGTACTGTGACACTAGGGTGTGCCGAAAGCGCGCATGACGAGCGGGAGGTAGATGTGGGCCTTTGTTACTTCTACTGTACCTTCGGCGATAGCTGTATGCCCATAGAAGTCGGTGACCTCAACACGGGCTGTGTATGTACCTGTCCCATAAGAATGGTTTGCAGTTGGGTCTGTAGTAGTCTGGATGGGTGAGTTATCACCGAAATCCCAGCGGTACTGTACCAGTTCTGTGGTGTCACCGCTGGCAAAGCCTGCGGTAGCCTCCAGGGTTATAGTGCCTGCGGGCGCTACCACGTCCGGCAATTCAACGGCCGGTTGTGTGAAGAGGAAGCTCAAGAGATGCATCATCGTTGTTGCCCGGCTGTCAAAGACAATTGTTTGATCGGCGGCTGGATTATTGATGCCCTCGAAGCCAAAGGAGAGGTACACGGTGCGCCAGTCGGCATAGGTCATTGGGGTTTCCAGCGAGGCATCCGAAGAGGTCGCCAAGCCCGTGTACCCGTTGGCGATGTGGGCGCCGCTGGTGGCCTGGAAGATCGGCTCGGGCATAACAACAGGCTCAGGCTGACCTTCGCCAACGTCAGGAACTTTGATCTCGTCGACGTATGCCTGGTTACCAGCTCCGTCAGGTAACAGAGTAGTGGCTATGCTGATGTCCAGGTTGAGAGATGAAGCAAAGCCTTGCCCCTGCAGTTGATGTGTATCCGTAGCCGGAGTACCGGCGAAAACATCATCCTGTAGCCACTCGGCGCCCAGGAAGCTTTCGTAGAGGTTCGTATTCTCGCTACCCGTGTCGACGCGCAGTGTAGCGGCTAAGTCCTGTCCGGTCGCCAAGAGACGGCCACCACCCTGGAGATAGCCCATGAGGATATCCTCATCCAGCTCGGTCAGCGGTGTGGCGACAGTATAGTACCCATTATACTGCCAGTGGTCGCCAGTGTACCAGATCACGGCTTTGTACTGCTGCAGCACCGACAAGTCGGGAATCGTTTGTGTATTACCATAGTACATATCGGCTTCATAGTAGTCATACGGAACACCGAGGGTTTCTAGCGTGCTAGTGTAATACCAAGTGTAGTCTGGGTATCCCACGAGATAGCTGAAGTCATTGTCCAGCAACAGGACCTTGTCGCCCATTTCCGGCCACACCTGGATCCAGACGGGGATATGCAGCGTGTGTGAACCGTCTGCGAGCCAGACCAAGCCTTCGTACGTTCCAGCAGGAGCATCAGGAGCGATGTCCACACTCACGTCAAAGGAACCCGTGTCGCCCATCGCGTCAAACGCCAGGGTCGCGGGCGCCACACTCAACGTGAAGTAGCCCGTGGTGGTGACGTCGCCGGTCTCTTCGACGGTCAGCGTATAGGTGAAGGTTGTGGCGTGGCTGAAGACGTCGGTAGCGGCCACAGTCTCGGCAGCGCTCTCGCCGGCAGCCAGATAGCCAAAGCTCAGGCTAGGCTTGTCGAAGGTCAAACCGGGATCACCGGCCACATTGAGATCAATGCGGCCCGCTCCACGATCCGTTGCGCCGACTTCACTGACCCCGTCGTAGTCCAGCAGGACGAGTTCGGCGGTGCTCATCAGCGCGGACTTAATTTGTCCCGGTGTCCAGTCGGGATGTAGTTGCTTCAGTAACGCTGCTGAACCGGAGACGTGTGGCGCGGCCATACTGGTACCACTGGCCTGCCCAAAGCCCATATGGACGGTTTCACCACTCCCCAGACCGTAACCCGAGGAGAAGATATTGACGCCGGGCGCAACCACATCTATACCCATGGTCTGGCGGATGGATGAGCCACGCGAGGTGAAACTAGCGAGTAGGTCAGGAGTATTGCTCGCCTGGAAGGGAACATTGTCCAACGTGAGTTCGGATGCTGCACCGTTGTCCGCGTACCAAGCGACCATCCCTTCACCATTGGTTTGCCCAATAAAGACAGAGGGAATGGTAACTTGATCGCCAACCTCTCCCGCACCCATGGAGATCAAACTGTCACCCGCATTGTTGTAGATGACGACGAAATCTGCTCCGGCATTTTCAGCATTGAGCACTTTGACACCAAACTCACATGAACCACGGCTGATGATTGCGGCCTTGCCTGTAAAGGTATCAGCAGGCCAGGCGTTACAGCCGGTGTAGTTTGCTGGGTCAACAGCCGCGCCCGGTAGATAGTCGTATACGTAAACCTGTCCGACCTCCAGTGCTGCACCGAACGCAGCGCCAATGAAAGCCATATTTTGCAGTGTGTCCGAGATTGGCTCTGGGGCGCTGACGCCTAGACGACCGGCGGCAATCGTGCCGCTCGTAGTGCTGGCGCCAACGGAGATGTCCTTATCCGAAGCGTGGTCCATCGTGTACGGATAGGGACCAGCGTTGCCGGCAGAGAAGACGATGACGACGCCGGCATCCCACGCGGCATCATATGCCAGATCGAGGGGATCAGGATAGACCGAGGATGAACCGCCGCCCCAACTATTGTTAGCTACATCCGCGCCGTCAATGACGGCATCTTCGATGGCGGCGATGAGTTCAGCACTCCAACCGCTGGCGCTGCCACTCTCAGCCGGATAGAAAACCCGGTAGCTCATCAGTTGTGCCGCAGGTGCGACACCGCTGATGGTCTCAGTATAACCACCGGTTTCTGCTACCGTGCCGGGCACACAGGCAATCGTACCACCTACGTGCGTTGCATGGCTGCTACCGTGCGCGCCGGCCCACGTTCCGCCATCTCCCGTCACAGGTGGATCGTCAGGACGGAAGTACGCGCGCGCCGCGATCACTTTTTCGTTGGTGGCGGCGGGTTTGTCGGTGTCCATCTTGGGGAAACCTTCGGGATAGGCATAGCCGTCAGGGGTAAAGCAGGTGTTAGTAATGTAGATACCGGTATCGATGACAGCAACCTTCAGACCTTCACCGGACATATCTTGACCGCCTAACTCTGCCCACATTGCGGGAGCGCCAATCAAGGGCAAGCTAGCATACATATCAGGATAGTAAATCTCCTGGCGGAAGACTTGCTTAATCCCAGGAACTTTGAACAGCTTGACTTGAGCCTGTTCATCTGCCTGGGGGAGCTTGATTGCCATGCCGTTAAATACGACCTGGTAATCACGCTCGACGACTGCACCAGGGATGGCCTTCTGAATATTCTGGGCGACCTCTGCCTGAACCGTCTTCAAATAGGCGATATAGGCTTGGGCCACAGGGGTATTGACATTCAGGTGGTCGGCACCGGTGGCACTAATGGCAGTAGGCTGGAGGCCCGTAATCCCACCGGTGTATTGCGCTAGTGGTGCGGCGGTTAGCTGCACGATCCAATAGTCTGCTGGGGCCAATGTCGGCTGGTCACCATCGGTGACTTCAGGTCCACCTTCAGTTGCCAAGACTGTGTATGGTGTGAATACCATACTCAAAACGACCAGCATACTCAACAACGAGAGAACTCGTTTTCGCAGCATTGCGTTCATCCTTAAACTCCTCCTTAACTTGTTTTGTAAATTCTGAAAAGGTAACTCTACGGTAAAATGTACATTCAAGGTTCGAGTATGACTTTTTCTGTGCATCGATCCACATTTTTTCGTAACACACCACCTCCCTTCGTTTTGAGAAGCCCTGAACTAGGGCTTGTTTGGGTAAAGGGGGAAGTTGAT
>JAFGSL010000216.1 GCA_016934645.1 Anaerolineae bacterium | reverse complement strand
GTGTAGCCGTAATTTTCGACAACATCACCTAATTTCGGCAAGTCTGGCACAGGAGTGTTTGTGGGTTCAGGCTCTTTTTCCTGCGCGATTTCAGGTGTGGATAAGCCAACCTGCAATACTTTGCTCGACGAACTTCGAATGGCATATCTGAAGTATGCGGGCACAGCGTCTTCGGGCAGACTAAATCCTGCCCACCCTTCGATCTTTTCACCCGGATTGATATCCAGGAGCTCCATTTGTTTGCCAATATCAAGCAAACCTGTTTCCGTCCCATATACAAATCCTCGAGTGTCTACTAAGACTGCATATAGAACGTTAGAACTGAACGTCTCACCTGCGGTGTTACCAACGATAAACTCAACCGCCACCAGCCTTGTCCCTTCCTCTGGTTCATAAAATCGACTAGGGTTCTGTACGGGATCCTCAACCGAAACAGCGGATAATGTGTAGCCGTAATTTTCGACAACATCACCTAATTTCGGCAAGTCTGGCATAGGGGTGTTTGTAGGTTCAGGCTCTTTTTCCTGCGCGATTTCAGGTTCAGATAAACCAACCTGCAATACTTTGCTCGATGAACTACCAATCGCATACTTAAATGAGGCTGGTTCTGCCTCTTCTGGTATACTAAATCCTGCCCACCCTTTGATCTTTTCACCCGGATTGATATCCAAGAGCTCCATCTGCATACCAATATCAAGTAAGCCTGTTTCTGCTCCGTACGCAAAACCTTCAGCATCAATTAACGTAGCGTAAAGCACATTGGTGCTCAACGTTTCACCTGAGAGGTTCGCGATGATGAACTCGACCGCCACTAACTTGTTGCCGGGTTCCGGTTCGTAGAAGCGACCCGGGGTTGTGGCCGGATCTTCAACCGTAATGGCAGAAAGCGAATATCCAAATCCCTCGACCACATCCCCTAATTCAGGCACTTTTGTTGGCTCTGGCGTTTCTGTCGGTTCAGGTGTTTCTGTAGGTTTCACGGTAGCCGTTGGTTCTGGCGTTGGTGAAGGTTCAGGTGTAGATGTTGGTTCCTTCACCTCTGTGGGCGACTCTACCGCTACCTCAGTAGGCGCGTCTTCTGCTTGCGATTGATCTAAAGTTGCTGTCGCTATAATTGTTTGTCCACTCGGAGTAGATGCACTGCAGGCTGATACAAGGGTTGCCAGAATAACAACAATGGCGAGGAGTGTTACGGAGTTTTTCATGATAGCTCTCCTTCTAATTGGAAATTTACATTGAGGTCTTATTTACTCTCTCAGTATAGGACCACTTCCAGGAACACGCAAATAAAAGACCACGCCGGGGCAAAAGTTCCCCGGCGTGGTCTCTATTCGATTACGCGCACGCTTACGGGTATACTCCAATTATCGCTCCGCCGAACCACAGCACGTCGCAATCACATAAGCTCCACTCGAAGTATTCGATTTCCACTTTTTCCCATCCACCCAGATCTCGCACGTCACCGAGCCATTATTCCCCTTGGCCTGTGCCGAGACATACAAGAATGCCCAGTCACGCACCGACGACAACTTCTCCTCCCAGGGAATATCTACTTCGGTCTGTTCTGTACCGCCATCCTTATTTTGATACGTCACAAACGCGCGTTCTGCTGTTCCTATGATCTTATAAACCACATCAATGGACATGTTTTTTCGTGCCCTTTTCTATTTTGCTAATCCTCTACCGGTCGAATTCTAGACCGCCTGTAGATCGCAGGTATGCCCAATGGCTATATGGTAGTCTTACAATGGCACGATCGGTTATTTCCACCGCCGCAGTCAATGTCGTCATTCGACACATAAGCGATACTTCTCCTTGAATTTGCAGACACAAACCATCAGGAGACGAGAAAAAGGGCACCTCCGAACCACGCGCATAATATAAGATCGTGACACCTTCAGGAATAGCACCGATCGGCTGAACAACGAATACTCCTGGGCGGATCAATAGCCACGCGAGCACAACAACAACGAAGATCCCCGCCACGATATACAATCCTTTGCGAGTTTTCGAGGGGTGTTTTGTTTCAACTATTAGCTCTGCCATTGCTCACTCCTTTTTCACGATCAAATAACAATTTTTCCAGTATAAAACTCCTTTCGAGAACATGCAAATAAAAAACCGCGCCGAGGATTTCCTCCCCGGCGCGGTCTCTCTCCGATTACGCGCGTATTCACATCATCCGTAGTGCCTTCTGCTCCACGAACACCGGCACCACCCCGAACAATAGCCACACCACGCATGGCCGCAGCTCGCGCTTCCCCAGGAACCAGAACAATCCCTCACTCATCCGCAAATTGGCATATCGCTTCACGATCATCTTAGTCCCTCCACGCCACGCGCTCGACGGCGGCTTGCAGATCCGCTGCACTCGGCATCGTATAGCGCCGCGTCGTGTCGAGGCTGGAATGACCCAACAACCCGCCGACCCGGTCCAACGGTACACCCTCATCCACCAGGTTCTTCGCCAGACTGTGTCGCAGCATGTGTGGCGTGATGTTCACATTCGCGCACATCCCGATATATTCCACCCGCCGCGCTACAGCCCGTGCGGTCAACTGGCCGCCTTTCTGCGATGTGAATAGCGGATCACTGTCCTCGCCACCGCGCACCTCGATCCACGCGGTCAGTGCCTCGCGTGCATCCTTATTCAGCGGTACCGTGCGCGCTTTATTGCCTTTGCCTGCCGTTACCGCCACGCTGCCCGACCTGGGCCGGATGACGACGTCGCGTACCCGCAGCCCGGTCACCTCGGAGAGCCGCAACCCTGTGTTCAGCATCAGTACCACGATCGCCCGATCCCGTCGAGCGCGCAACACTCCCGGTGCGTTCGCGTCGTCGCTGAACTTCAACGCTGCGAGCTGCACCCGCTCCTGTGCCGCATTGAGCACGCGATACTGCTCCTGCCGCGTCAACCAACGGGGCGAGGTCTCTACGATCTTAATCCCCTTGATCCCGCTCGAAGGGTCGCCGGCAGCGAGACCGGCATCCATCGCCCAGCGGCAGAACGCGCGCACGGCGGCCAGATAGCTGTTGATTGTGCGTGGCTTAGCCTGGCGCTCGTCCTGCAAATAGCGCCGGTAGGCGCGTACATCGAGGGGAGTGATCAGCGCCGGTTCCAGGTCCTTGCCTCGTACGCGCTCGAACCACGCGCGGAAATCGGCCAGGCCGGTTTTGTATAAGCGTACTGTTCGCTCTGAGCGGTCCTGGTTCTCCAGCCACCGTCCGAATGTCTCATCGTAGGTGACGAGGATTAACTGAGGGTGAGACTGTAACTGCCCCCGACTGTTTTGTGTCGGGCCCTGACTTTGCGTCAGACTATTGCTTTCTACTGCGGTTTCTGTTACAATAACAGTGTCCATCGTTTGCCCCTTTCAAGTGAATGTTGGACGCCGGGTCTGGTGGCTGCTACCATCAGACCCAACTTTTTGATTATATTGTCCGTATTCGGACATAAGCATTATAAGGCATTTTTCAGAACTTGTCAACCCCCAAAAACAGAAAGACCGGGATTTTGAAGAAAATCCCGGTCTTTATCTCTCTTCGCCAGCGCAGTCTGCTGCGTCGTCTACTGTCTATCGTCTAAGCGCAGTCCGCTGCGCCATCTACCAATATCCAATACACCAGCATCCCCAGCGCACCGCCGGCCGCCGACCAGTAATCGCTATCCCCGCTCAGCCCACCCAGAATCGCCAGCACGGCTATTCCTACCAGGCTCACGTATCCCCACCGTTGCTCTGAATCCCACAGACGCCTCAGCATTGTCAGTCCATTCCGCTTAACAGGCATTTTCGCAATCCATTATACGCCGCAAAGTCCCCCTGTCTACCACGCGATCTTCGCGCACCGTCTGCCGTCTACTTCAATTAATACCCGTTAGCAGGCGTTTTCCTGACGCGTGCTTTTTTAAGAGAAGGGAGAGTATAAATATCTTTCTATCTTTAGAATTTCTTTCTATTCTTTACCCCGTCACCGTTCGTGAAAAAACATAACCGTGATGTGAAAATACATATCACGGTTATGACTCTGCTGTACGGAGTGGAATCACGTGATGTCTCATGCGAGAAAATTTTCACAATTTCCGGGAAAATAAAAACCCCGGAATTACCAAAAGCTCCGGGGTTTTGTGCGCTTGATATGTTTTTTCACATCAACTGATGTGAAAAAACATATCAAATCCCATTCATGGTTCCCACGGAGTGGGATCGATGCTATGTTGAATCAGAAAGTCTCTGTGTTGGGCCTGTAGTTCGTCTGAGAGGTGCCGGACCTGGCTCGGCGTTAGCAGGGGCAGTTTAACAATGACGGAGACGTAATAGGTGGTATGCTTGTCTTCTCCGTGAGCTTCGACGCGAGCGATGCCTTCGGCACGTAGGATGTCCAGTGCGCCAGGTTGGTATTCGCCCTTACGCGTGACGCCAAGTATGGTATGGCGCGAGCAGGGGACACGCTGCATGATCTCGCGAATGGGCACGTGTTGCATCTGTGTCCATTCGCGGCCGGCAGCGTTTTTATCCAGCGCGCGGAGAGTGGTGTAAACGAGAAAGGCCTTTTTCTTTTTGAGAAACGGTTTCCAGAACGTGTCCGCGTAATTGCTCAGCGGATACCAGCCACCACCGCCCTTGGCATATGTGTCGAGCTGTGGCGTATCCACCTCTTCTTCCGGCTCTGGGTACACGCCTTGCATGGCTGCAATCTGCTCCTGGAGCAGTTTACGCGTGGCGGGATCGATGACCTGGCGCAGGATGGTCGCCAAGACGCCGACCGTATCGCTACTATCCTCCGTAGCTTCTGCTGTTGCACTGTCTGCTGCCCTGGCCTGGCGCGGCGCACGCTCCTCGATGATGAAGCGTGCCTCTGTCCCGTTATCGGTTAGCCGGTGCAGCGTGCGCGCGATCACCGGGTAGAGCCGGTTCTCTAACCACTCTACCGCATAACCATTCTTGACGGCGATCACCAGCGTGTCGTCGTCATCGTATCCCACACACTGTGTATTCCTTAGCCAAGTGTCGAACGTCGCTTGCGTCATCTGGAGCTCCAGCTCTCCCAGCGCGGCTTGCCATAGTCGTGATGGATCTGCGTTGATCGTCATGCTTCCTCCGGTGGGGTCAGGATGAGAGCTGTAGGCACCGGTAGCGCGGAGGCGATACCGGCGATATCCAATTCCGCCGCTGTATGCGGAATGCCACCGGCGTCGGTCCCCGGCAGCTCCATAAACCCAAAGAGGGCGTGCGGGTGCATCTCGGCGGCAGTGAGGATCGCTTTCGTCAGATGGACGGCCACGCGCCCCATCTGGTAAATCGCCTGATCGCTGTGAGCGCGGCGCTTGCCGCCGAAGCTGGAGATCTTCTCTGGCGCGCGACATTCCAGTGGAGTGAACAGAAAGCGGTAGCTATGATCGTTCCATACGAAGCGGATGAGCCACGCGATAGCGTTGCGGCCCCGCCCTGCGGTCCCGCCCTGCGAAATCTGGTAATTCGTTGCCCCAAAGTTATCCAGCAACTCGATAATCTCGGCCTGTGATTTCGCCGGGTGCACCGTGGTCATCCAGTAGTTGGCGTCTTCTGCATAGCGTGAAGTCATGGGTCACCGTTTCCCATTTCCTGGCAATGCCGCGCGCGGTTGTTTTGGCGCAACGAGCCGGGCTGGGATCATTGCGCGCGTGTCTTCGACGAGTACGCCACCGCTGGGTGGGGCCGCGATGCGCAATGCTTGTTTTTCCGGCGCGCTTTCGTAATGCTGGATGATTGCTAGTAACTCGCGGATCTCACCCAGGGCCATATCTACATAGATGCGTGCTTTGGCAAAATTGCCCGGGTATTGAAGCAAGCAATAGGCTTCGGTGACAAACTCCAGCGCTCTGTTATTATGCATTTTCGCCCTCCTAATCGGAAAACTGGGAAACACGGGAAACACCGGGAAACCCGGGAAACGATGGGAAACGCTCCTCAACCAGGTAATGGGCATTGTACCGGGCCGGATCTTTCTCCACCCAACCTCGCGCGCGCCACTCGGCCAACAGCCGCGACGCCTCGTTTTTGCCGTAACCATGCTCCTGGAGTAGGGCCAGCGTCACGCGTCCATCATCCGCGAGCGCCGCCGCCACGACCCGCATTTCCTGCTCCGCGAGCGCTGGACCCGGCTGTTCTGCTGCCGCGATCAAGACGCGCTTGTCCAGATAGTAGGCCTGCATCAGCCCCCACCGGTCGGAGATCGCCATCCCTGGCCGTCTTAGCGGGATGTTGACCGCATCCGCACAACCGACTGCCCGGGCGACGTCCGCCGAACGCACGCGGAAGCAGATAGCCGCATCGATTTGGTCGCGGATACGCCCCACAACTGCTTTTGTGAAATCCTGCGCGGCAAATGTCACGCTTATTCCGACCTTTCGTCCGCGCCAACTCAATTCCGCCGCCGCCTTTGCTAGCCCTCCATTCGCTCCACCTGTTGCTATCGTCGCCGTGTTAAATTCGTCCAACACGACGATAACACGCGGCAAAATGGGCGCGCCCTGTGCCTCGGCCAGAGTGTTGTATTCGTCTAGCGTCTCAGGGAATCCAGCAATTTGCCTGTACAACGCGATGCGATGGTCACGCTCTCCAAGACCGCGTTCGATTAGAGCGTGCATCGCCTCCGGCGTCGTGGCGATGGGCGCGAGAAGCGCCGGATGTTCGGCCAGCATCGGGAACGTGGCTCCATCCAGGTCGCCCAGCAGGAGCTGCGCGCCATCGCCGATGGCCTGGTGTACCACCAGGCGCAGGAACACACTCTTTCCCGATCCGGTCTTTCCGGCTACCAACAGGTGTCCCGTGCGCTCCCATGGCGCGGCGATTTCTCTGCCACCCGCTCCTAACCCCAGGCGCAGCTTGCCGCGCTCGATGCCCGGAAAATCTACGTGCTTTGGCAGGTGCGGCGGGCGGCTCAGTAGTACGGCATAGCGTAAACCGCTACTATTGCTGACAAAGACCGGACGCCCGTGCAAAGCTGTAGAGATGTGGTGCAGCAGGTCGGCCCGTAAGAAATCTTCCAGACGCGGCACCTGCGCCACATCCAGGACTCCAAATAGCCACGTCGCCCCATGATCCTCAGTCAACAACCAATCACTGAACAGCGGCTTCAGACCTCGCTGTGCCAACGTCGCCGGAATCACTCTGGCGGCGTGTTCGGCCTCGACAAGTTGTCCCCTATTCATTTCCCACCTCATTCATCGATAGCGCCAGCGCTTGCGGCCTGACATCCTGCAGCCAGTTCCGCACCGTCTGGGCATCCACGACCCGCACCGTCGGCGGCGCGCTGCCTGTCATCGCCAGCTTGGCCGCCGCGCGCTGGCGGCTGTTCATCTTGCGCTGCTCGCCATCCCTGGGCAGATGCCGCGTGGCGAGATCCACCGCCTGGTCGCGCATCGTCACCTGTGCCTGGTAAGTGTCGTCCACCAACGCCGGCATCGTGATACCGTCCTGATCCATCCGTGCCACTGGGCCAAACGCCCGGTCGGAATCGTAGATAATCGTCGCGCGCCCATTCCGCAGCAACATCAACGGTGCGTCGCCGCGCTCGTCGCGCTTGATCGCGCGTCCGCGTAATTCGAGCGTGATAATCAGCCTGACCAGGCCATAGATGATGACACCGGCGAGGACGATACCCACGAACCACGGCCCGTAGGTCGTGAACGGCAGCAACATCTCGTCCCGCCGCGCTCTCCGCAGGGCGCGCTGCCGCTCTTCTTCGAGGGCCAGGCGTTGGCGCTCCAGCTCCATATCGCGCTCGACAGCCGCTTGCGCGATCGCCGTCGCCGTCGGATAGAAGGCCACCGCCGTAGCTGTAGCATCGATAGCACGCTGTGCCTCCTCGCGTGCGAAGGCCTCCGCCGTAGCCGTGGCGTTGATCCTGGCAACTTCCATGTAGTAGCTCTCCACCGTCGCTGTCGCGTTGGCATAACCCGCTGCAATGCGCTCCTGTTCTGCTGCTGCCTCTGCTGCTGCTGCGGCCTTCTCTGCCTCCGCCGTGGCCGTCATAATCACCGCCAGGCGCGCTGCTTCGGCCTGGGGCAATGTCTGTGGGGCGGTAGTATCTGAGCATGCCGTCATCAGCAAGAACAGCAATAGCGCGATGCCCAGCCCTACCGTCTTGGGCATCTTACCACCAGAGCGGCGTGGAATCCGTGTCTGCATCTCCGTCTCCATCGTTTTCCCGGACCAGCATCGCCGGTGACTGTGGCGCACGTAGTTCGCGCAGCATTTGTAATACCTCGAGCTGCACCAGCATGTTGACCTGCTGGGTCATATCGTTCCGCTGTTCGAGTTGGTAAGGTACATTAGGCGCGCTCATCCAAGGGACCAGCTCATCGTCTTGCGTCAAACGTCGGCGCAAATAAATGTATCCCATTATCCCCGCGCCGATCACGATCAGCCCCAACAACAGCAGCATGATCACGATCACGTTGCCGGCCACGTTGCTCCGCGCGATGGTGTTGGCCGCTGTGGCTACCTGCTTCGTCGCCGTGGCCTGCTGTGCGAAGGCCCAGGCGATCAAACCCACCACCCCCAGCCCCGCCAGCAACAACAGCGCCCTTACGATCTTCCGCCAGAACGCGGCCAGCAGTATGATGGCCAAGACCACCCCGCCGATGCAAAGCCAAATGCTTGTAAGCTCGTTTGCCATACTGTACCTCCCTATGTATACTCACCCTAGGCCGGATGTACCTCCCCGGCCTAGCGGTGGGGATGTGCGGGCATCCCCACCATCTAATTCCAGAGGAAATCGATGATCCCCTCTATAGAACCACGCTTCTTCCGTTGAATCTCTCGCCGTGAGCGTTGCACTGTTTTCCCGTGATAGGTCGCATTGGGCGCGTAAAAGAGTTTGCTGCGCACCGGAATGCGGTTCCTGAACAGCAGGTACTCGGTCCAACTAGCTTGCGTCTTTTTCGCGCGGAAGCTCAGAGTATCTCGTGTGAATCCGCGCCCCCAGATCTTTACCCCATACGACTTGAGCATAGCTTCGATGTCCCGGCCCGACCATCCTGCGTTCCGGTCGACCACGAATTTGTGCGATGGCGTGCCGAGCCGCAGGATGGCACCCACCTTCTCGAACCAATTGAGTTTGGCCAACAACTCTACAAAAATGTCCATTAATACCACCTTCAAATTTCGCTTCTAAGGCCGTCTATATGCCCTCGTGGTAGATTACCTTGTGCTCTTGTAGAAAACGCTCTCCGTTGCGCCTGTTAAAGCAATCGGGGCCGACGACGGTACCGATTGACGGCCCCGATTGACGGGGCCGTAGACGGGGCCGATTAGTGGCCCCGTCGATCGGGGCCGTCGTGCAAAAATGTACGAAAAGCCTCGATCCAATCCCGCTCGATCTCCAGCTCCCATTCGTAGCGCAGGCTGCGCGATGGCGATTTCGCATCCGTCATCATCTCCCATAGATCGTCGGAGCGACAATATGCGTTCAATGCAAAAGCCAGTAAATAGCTGGCAACCTGGGATTTCGATGTATGCAGCGAGTCCGCGATTTCCGCCACAACATCATCCATCTCCTGCGCGTGCAAGTCATAATAAGCACGCACGCGCTTTAGATCGTATCGCTGCTTGGCCGTTAGCGCAGCGGTATTCGTCGCCGCATCCTCGACCCAATCCCGGTTCTCCGGATCAACAGCGGGCGGCGCTGCGGACTGCTGTCTTGCGGCGAGTCCCTTGAGTGCCATCGAGCACCTCCATCATCCGCTTGAGACATGCGCGCATTTTGAGCGTCACTTGTTCGTGCGGATATTCTTTGTAAAGCGTTGATCCGACAGACGTTACTTCCGCCACCTGGATGGTATCGGGAATCGCCGGCCATACGGCCTGGCCGAAGGCTTCCATCAAGGCCTTCATCTGCGTGCGGTGGAGCACGGTGCGCACCCTGGCCTGATTGGGGACTACCCCCATCAGGCGTGGGCCTTGTCCTTCGCTGCGGAGTTGTTGAGCCACCCGCGCCATCAATGTCACGCCTTCGACGCTGTGCCGTTCGAGTTGTGTTGGAACGATAATCCAATCGCACGCTCGTACCAGGTCCAGGAATCCGGCATTGCGTGAGGGCGGCATATCGACGATGACCAGATCGCACAACCCGGCCAGGGCCTGTGCGCGCTCTGTAATCTCCTTCAGCCGTCCTACCGCGCTCAGCATCACCATCGCGTCGGACGTGGTGTTGTTGCCGGCCACGATCCCGATATTGTGCCCCGCGACCGCCTTGATCGCGCGCCGTGCGGCTGTCGTTGCATCTCCGGGCGACATCAGCAGGTTATACACGTCGTCGTTGTCGATGTTCCCCATTAGCCAGCTCGAGGCATTCCCCTGGGGGTCCGCATCCAGTAGCACCACCCGCTTGCCGGCCTGGGCTGCGCCGATTGCCAGGTGCACGCTAATCGTCGTCTTGCCCACCCCCCCCTTTTCTACTGATAGGCCGATGATCATGCCGCCACCTCCGTCCGCACAAACCCCTGCGCTTTCGGATCCCACCGCACGATCTCCAGATCGCCGCCTAATGGCGTGATATTCTCCGCGACCCCGTACATCCCTGGGCGTACGCTGTAATGCTCCGCCAGATACGCCCGCACCAGATCCACCAATCCAGGATATGCCGCGTAGACTGCTTTTCCGTGTTCCGTCCACGGCTCGCTAGATCCAGGCCCGAGTTGCAACTCGACATTGTGGCGCAACCAGATCAACTCCTCCATCTCATTGAGCCCCATCACGTCCAGGCATAACTTCGTGTACCCCACCGGGTTCGCATACCTGATCTCCTCGTGTGACGACACCCGCACGTCGCTGAAAGGTTGTACTTCCTGCATAAACTCCTTCAGATTACCGACTTTGACAACCATCATCTCCTTCACCCCTTTCAAGAACTTGATTAACAGACATTTCTCAGTCGCCTTATAATCCTGTCTTCCGTCTACGATCTACCGCATACGGCCAAATAACGCCAGTTAATGTCCCTTAACAGTATTTTTATGGCATGGTTTCTCCTGTGGTTTGATATCGAACTCGAGGTACAACTCCACCTCTACTTGAAAGACCTGACCGCACGCCTCGCAGGTGTGCTCGAAGTACATTCCGGCGCCATCCATTACCCGGGCGCGCAGTCTGGGTTCGAGATCTGCATCACAGTTTGGGCAATGTGTGTCGATCATTCGTCTGCCTCCTCGTTGAGGATTTCTACCGGCTGATCAATGACCCACGGCTTAGGCCAATCCTCTGGCCAGGTTTTAGGGATGTACCAATCATTCTCGCGGTAGCGGTCGAAGGGGAAGCGCAACCGCCGCCACGTTGTTCGCTCGCTATCTGTCGCGTTTAGCACATTCACCGCGTGACCATCAGTCTTTGACATCAGCTCGATCTCGCTGATTAACACGTCGATCAGGTGTGCTATTGCCGCATCGCCCAACATATCCCAATTCTTCTCCAGCCATTTCCTCAACTTCGACCAGCTTAATGCCTTTTTGCCTGGCTCGTTGACATAAGCTAACCACGAGAAGGGAATCCACAACGTGCGATCCCAATGCTCGTTCTTCGCTTGTGCTGCGATAGCCTCGATCCAATCCAGCACGCGGCTGCGTGCCGGCAAGATACGTTCCTGATGCCCTGCGAGGTAAATATCCGGACCATAGCGATAGCCAAACGCCTCACAGCGGGGCGCGAGATGACCGGCTTGCGCTACTAGACAACCGAACTCCGGTGCGGTAGCCTCTTCACCACCATAGCGCTTGACCCATAAAGGATCGACGACCAGATTACACGGTGGATCGCCTTGCTCGGCCAACAACGGGGCATAGTGACTGCATTTCTCGCAGGCGTGCGCCTGGAAGTGTGCACGCCATTGCTCCGGCAAGGATTGCTGCCATTCGTAATACTCGCGGATTTTCTCGACGTGCTGGCGTGCCAATTTCTCTTCGTGTGTGGCATCGCGCTGTTGCTTCAGTTCCGTCGCGATCTGGTGCAGCGCGACATATTCCTCTACGGACGTGAGATGCAGAAATGGCTCCTCAATGAACGGTCCCAGCATATCCTCTTGCTGGCGCAGTGCCTGGCGCAAATTCCAGTCATCGATGGGGATGATCACGGGATCGTCAATGCCGATGTGATTCTCGCACACGGGCAACGGTTGTTTACGCCCGATGTTATAACACGGCGGATAGGAAAACTTGCTCTCGGAGATCTGTGCGGGCAGTGATTGTAGCACACAGGATGAGCACGCGCACAAACAAAGCAACCGGTCTTCGAACTTCCCAATCTCCCCCGTCAGTGCTTTGAGCACAGCAGCCGTATAGACAGCGCTTCCTACCAGCTTGATCGGACTCATATTGAGCAGGTTCTTGCGCTCCCATCCCTCATCCGCCAGGGACAAGATCGCCTCGGCACGCTCCTCGGTGAGCACTAGGTTCTGCACGATTTGACGGATCACAGCCAATCGGTTGCGTTGTTCTGGCCGATAAACCGTCTCGCCGTTCCGCTCCCACCGCGCAGGATCCACGAAGGCCGCGATCTGGCGCACGCGATTCTCGACCTGGCGCGACGTCGCTGGCGCGTCGTTGCTCTGCACTGCCTGGACGGCCCAGGCCGTGACGGCCGGCTGTAGCGCTTCGGGCACGGACGCAATCGCCCGCGCGTGGGTGAGACTGAGTACGCGCGTATTCACGGCTTCCAGTGTTTCTTCCGGCAGTTCAAGCAATGCCAACCGTTGTGCGATGTATCCCTGGCTCTTGTTCACCCGTGCCGCCAACTCGCGCTGGCTCCATCCATAAGCATCAATCATGCCCTGGAACGCGCGGCCTTCCTCGATGGGACTGAGATCGTCTCGGTCCAGATTCTCGATCACCGCAATCTGGTGGATGGTCTGCATATCGTTACCCGGGTGCACCGTGGCCGGTATCGTTGCATTCGCCTTGCAGAGCGCATCGCGCTCCTCGTCGCCCAGGCCGGTCAGCCCCACGTGCGCCAAGCGCGCGCACCAATCGGATAGCGTGTGTTGTGGGAACAGTTCTGCCAGTGTCAGCGCAGCGCATGCCCGCGACCGTCGTTCCCCGGCGATCAACTCCCAGACCATATAGCTGTCTTCGTCGTTATAGGTGAAGACCATCACCGGATTGATCAACCCATTCTCGTGGATGCTCTGGGCCAGTTCTAGCAGCTTCTCCGCGTCGAACTGCGGCGCGCGCGGCTGGAACCGCGAGGGTTTCAGATTCCATAATGGAATCAATTCAGACATTACCCCACCTCCTTACATATTCGTCGGCGATGATTTCCCAGCGATCGCGGAAAACGTCGAAGGGTGTTTTCAGGCTCGCCGGGATCGTGATCTTCTTGCGATCCTTCAGCCGCGACGTCGGCAAGACGTAGGTGGCAATAGGATCTAGGTCGTCGTTCAGGCAGATGAGAACTAATACATCAGCCTTGCGGAAATTCGTCGCTCCGTACCGGTCTCGCTTTTTGAGCAGAAACTGGTACCCACGTGTCTGCCCGTTGTACAGCGATGGGCGTGCTGTCTTCACCTCAATCTCCACATCGCAAAACCGTAGATCGGCGGCCTGCCCATCCTGCACCGGTGCAATCTGCGCTAACGTTTCCCGCGTTAGCGCCTCGCCGAAAGCTCCCACGTCGTTATGCAGGCTCACCGTTTTGCTTATCCTGCGTAGGCAGGCATACTGTCTACCCGTAGGCTAGTAGGGAGAGTAAGACCGTCTTCTATGATTCGCTGCCGGGTAATCTGCTCGTAATGCTGCGGTGGTTGTTCGTCCAAGATCCGCTCGATTACCGTCGACGGAAGCGCTTCGCACTGCTTGCAGATGTAGATTTCTTCTGCCCCTATCATTACCGCCAGCGACCTTTCATTGATGACGCCGACAGCTTCGCCACACACCGCACACACTAGCGGCATAATTCCATCGGTTCTCTCTGCGTTCATAGCCTATCCTCCCAATACTCTGTGATTGCGATCCTGCCATTCTGAGAATCTTGCTCTAAATCCTGCTCTGCACCATCTTCCGAAGCAGTCACTCGCCGTTCCAGCGCCGCAAAATGCACGCCATCCTCAGCGTAGAGGACTGGTTGCTCTTCCGATCCCCCACAATTAGCCCATAAAACATAGCGATCCGGCTTTTTGAAAGCGACGCCCACCTTCCAGCCCAGCCACTCGAAACACGCTTGTAGCGCCGTAGCGCGTGAAGACGCGCTCACGATGGCTATACCGGGTACCCCGTGGCCATAGCACTCCCACACATCAGCCATACAACACGTCCTCCGGAATCAGATCGTCTTCCAGCACGATCTCGCATAAGGCGAAGCCATTGCGCTGTGTCACAATCTCATGGCACTCTTCCAAGTAGCGGCATTGCTTGCAGTGCTGGCCCGGGTTGTGGTCCGTCACCGGCTCACGCCAGGCGATCCCGCAGAAGGTCGCCAATGGATAGTGATAAACTGGTCCAGTAGCGACAACGCGTGGTCCTGATGGTTCGGCGAAAAGCGTGTCGATCTGTGCGCGGTTGATTTTTCCTACGTTGGCGATCTGGCGCTTGGTGTAGAATTGCTGCATTTCACCCAGCCGGTAGCGGTTCCATTTTAGTACGCGTGTCATCATCGCCCGTGCTACAGCATTAAGTGCCGTCATCAATACACCGAGTTGTCTGTTTGAGTCTTCGATGAGTAACTGTGCTTTCACCTCCGGCTCGAACAGCCACATCACGTCGGCGCTCCGCCACTCCGGGCCGAGGATCGCGTGCAATGGGCGGATATTAGCCACGTCGATCATTGCACGTCCCCCAATAACTGCGGAACATCTGCCGCCATAATCCCTAGCCTGCCGTTTGCCTGTGCCAAAAGATCGGTAAGATTTGCCGGCGTCACGGCCAGGTTCAACCGCCGTGCCCGACTGACGAGGATCACGATCGCGTGATGCCGCTCGCACATCGGTGGTTTGATGTGCTGCGGGCTAACCGCCTCGCTCTCGCAATAAGTGCATTTAATTGTCATCGTTAATTTCTTCCATCCGTGGTTTTCCGGCGTATTCCCCCTGCCTCGCTGCCGCGGCCAGCAGCCTGATCTCGGCCAAATCGCCCTTGATCTCGGCCAGCGCCAGCAACAAGGCGGGATCCGCGCATTTCAATTGCGCGCGCGCTTTTGCTTTGTCCCATATGCGTAACGCGTGTAGTGAAAGAGCCATAATGTCTTCCAGTCCGGCGATCACCTTGTTGGCGAGTCGCTTATTTGCCACTGGAGGCATGGAATTCCTCGACGGCCTTCTCGTCCTGATGCTCGTTGTACAAACTCCGCGCGATGATCCCCAGGCTACTCGCCGCGATCACTGTGCACGTTGGCAACCACGCTTCTAGCGGAATGACTGTCGCCAGGATCAGCAAATCGACACCCACACCTATGACGACGGTCAACCACGTCCTACGCAGGGCCAAGTACCGCCCGGCAGGATTGAACTGCAAAAATCCTGCCCATAACACCCCCCAAAAGAGGGCCAAAATGATTGAAAAAAGTACCATGCGTTTATCCTCGTGTTACTCTGATCTCAGATTCAAATTTCTAGCTTCTAATTCTCTATCTCCTCCCCAAGTCGGGCCGAGAGGATCCCGACCCGACTGGAAGGAGGTTCGCGCTACCGTCAAGTCACTGAATGGGACTGGGGTTCAAGGCCGTTGTCGCGATAGCGCGTAACTGACGCCCCGCCGTAGCGAGGAACACATGCTGGTGTATAATAGGGATAGTGAGCCGGGGAGCCGGCAATGCATCCCCGGCCCTGTATTACCCCAACCTGCGGTTGAGGACTACCCTCAATGTAATAAAATATGCGACCGTAAAAATTTTTTACGGAGGAGGATAGTCTATGCCTATCAAATTTACTCAACCGCAGCGCGCCCGTCTCACACGCCTACTCCATATGGAGTACACGCCGCGCGAGCTGGCTCGCGAACTCGAATGTAGTCCCCGGCAGATCCATCGTGCTATCGATGCCGGTTGCCCACATCGTGCCACCAAAACCCGAGTGTGGGTTGTCGGGGATGCCTTCGCCGCCTGGTATATCGAGCGTGTCGTCGGACGCAAACGCCCGCTGCGCCAGGATCAGGCCTATTGTTTGCACTGCCGCGTTCCAGTTCCTCTGGGTGATGACGTGCAAATTGTCCCCGTGCGAGAGGCTGTAGAGAGGATTAGCAGCGTATGTCCCCAGTGTGGCCATCCGATTCACCGCTTCAGGAGCGCGCGATGAAACGACGCACTGCGGAACTCATTAACCGGCATAACTGGCAGAATACGCGGGAATACTTACGCTACTACGAGGAAGTACTGCAAAATAAGCCCCGTTCGGTGGATTTCACCAGAACTGCTGTGGATCATCTGCTGCGCTGGGCCACCTCAACGCCATTGAGTCGTGCGCCCGAAATCCGCCCGGTCTTCCCCCAGTATCTCAACGATCTGGGCAAAGCGCCGGAGTACCAGCGTAAACTGCTCAACACTGCCCGCCGTTTCTTCGAGTGGGCGCGCGACCGCTGGCCGGACCGCTATGTCCTTAAGCGCCAGTATATCGACAGCTTACGCTCGAAAGCTAAGGACACTGCTGTCCCTTCCCGCGAAATCTACTCCCTCGACCAGGTTCGCGCTCTCCTTGCCCACTGTCCGTGCAATCTGGCTGAAGAGCGTGATCGCGCGGCAGTGGCCTTTCTCTTTTTGAGTGGGATGCGCGTCGGTGCATTTGCTACGTTGCCTATGTGCGCCGTTCACATCGAGCAGCAGCCTGTGCTCATTAACCAATGGACGGCCCTCGGCGTTCGTACCAAGAATGATGCTGTCGCCAATACTGTTCTGTTGGATAATCCCGAGCTGGATGATCTGCACGCTGTCGTGTCTGCTTGGGACACGCTCGCGCGAGAACATATAGGGCCGCAGGGGATGTGGTACAGTCTCATTGAGCCGGATGGCATGAACTTCATGCTAAACCAGACCCCAGGCCGTTATCGTGGGGATGGCATCGCGCGTCGTCTGCGTCTACTGTGTGAGTTGGCAGGGGTGCCCTATCTCAGCCCTCACAAACTGCGTCATGGTCACATCGTTTATGCTGTCGCACGCTGCAAGACGATGGCCGATCTCAAAGCGGTCTCGCAGAATGTGATGCACAAACAGCTTTCGACCACCGATGCGATCTATGCGCGGCTTACCGATGACGACGTCGCACGCCGGATTCACGACTTGGGGAAATCGAAGATGGACGATGCTGAACTTGACGAACTGGCCCGTGCGCTGTTTTGCCGGTTAAGAGGGGTAACTTAGGGCTTGCACCGTTATCCACTTGGATGCCGATGCGGTTCTGGCTCGTATCTGCAGAGGTCACAAGTTCGAGTCTTGTATCGCCCACAAAGCAGGTCGGTTTACCCGGCCTGCTTTTTCATTGTACATCAAATACGCCTTGACAAAATTCCACAACCGGACACAATGCCCAAAAAATAGACCTCAGACTACAGAAGTCTCACAAGATACCTGGTTGAGCATATATCTTCGCTGAAGGCGAGTTTGCAGGTCGTAGAATGTGCTGAGACTTTTGTAGTCTTCGCTGTAAGGGGATGTTTATGATTCGTACCCAAGACTTCGTTCGTCGTTTGAGTTTCATCGCTTTGGTGGGGCTGTTCGTGCTCACTGGCTGCGCTACGCCCACACTTGGGCCCACCCCCACGCCCACGCGCACACCTATCCCGCCGTCTCCCACACCGACGCCGACGCCCATCCCGCCATCTCCCACACCGACGCCCGCTTTCCCGGTGACGGCTAGTTGTGCGCCCGGTGTCCCCGATGGGGCCTGCGCCCGGTTGCGTGCTGGCGTTGCCGAGGCCGCTGCTTATTTCGCCTGGACCGATGATGCGGTGAGTGCGGATACGCTCCTGGATATCGCACCCTTGGCCAACGCCGTCCCTGTGGGGACGTGGACATACGCTGTCGTTGCCCCGTTCTTCACCATCGATGATGACGTGACCACGGCTGATGTACGCGCGACGTGGAGCGGAACGCCCACCGGTCCTTTTGCGGAACACCCTTTGCTCGTCGCTGACGATACCCGCGACGCGCTCAGTACATTGTGGGGAGCGCCCGCCGAAGACGCACTGAACGTCATTGCTGCTTCAGACTTGTTGAGCACAGCGGAGCAAATGAATGCCTGGGCTATTGTCTCATTTGATGCGCTTGAACCGCACTGGAAGGTGCTGCGCGTGGATGACCTTTCACTGTTGGAAAAGGGCGCGGATATGGCAGTCTATCCTCTGAGCCTCGCACTCTATTGGGGCAGCGCTTCCCGTCCCGAAACGCTGGAACTGCTGCCGCGCACGTCTGAAACGTTCATCAACCGCAACCCGGAGCACCTGACCATCGTAATGATGACAGGAGTGACGGCGATGACGCGCGGGACGGGCCAATTGATGGATCGCGCAGGCGTCACTTATCCGGCGCAGGATGTGCAGCCCTGGTTTACCGCTGCCGATATCGTCCATATTAGCAATGAAGTGTCCTTTAAATCGGATTGTGTGATGGAGGGCAGCGGTTCGATGTCGTTCTGTTCTCGCGATAGCTATATCGAGCTACTGGAAGCCATCAATACCAGCGTTATCGAACTGACAGGCAACCATCTGGTGGATAAGGGAATTGTGCCGTTGCAGCACACACTCGAACTGTACCGTGAGCGTGGCTGGCAGTGGTTCGGCGGCGGCGAAAACTATACCGACGCGCGCCAGCCGGCATTATTCGAAAATGGCCCTAACAAGATCGCTTTTATTGGGTGTAACAGTGTTGATAATCCCTACGACTGGGCGACCGATGAACTGCCCGGCGTGTTCTCGTGCCGCCAGACTGGCCGCAAAGCGCTTGATCCTGTCGATCTGGCCTACCTTGAGACAACGATCGCCGATCTGCGCAGCCAGGGGTACAACGTGATTTTTACCGTGCAGGAGTACGAAACGGAAAGTTATACGCCTTTTGCCGGGCAGATCGAGGATTTTCGCACCTTTGCCGGTCTCGGTCCAGTTTACGTTCAGGGTAGCCAGGCGCATCAACCGCAGACGATGGAATTCTATGGTGATACCTTTATTCATTATGGCCTGGGCAATTTCTTCTTTGACCAGATGTGGAACGAGGGGCGGCAGGGATTTGTGAACCGGTTGGTCTTCTACGACAATCGTTTTCTAAGTATCGAGTTGCTGCCTACATGGCTTGAGGAATACGGACGCCCGCGCCCGATGACGGACGATGATCCTATCGCGGCTGCAAATCGGCGTCAGTTCCTGCAGATGATCTTTGACTTGCGACCGCAGTAATATTTTGGACTGAGGACTGGAAATTTGTGTCTGGTACGGTGTGGCGCAAGTTTCTGTCTGGATACCAAGGCTCGAAGGGGATCGTCAGATTCCCGCGCTAGGTGCGTAGAACCGGGGATCTGGCGATCCCCGCATAAAAGAATAAGGGTTAGGTGTATCGAGTCTCAGTAGATCGAAAATCTACGTTCGTAGTAACCACTTTAGTGGTTCTCTTAACGACTGAAGTCGTTACTACGAGCCAAAATTG
>JAFGSL010000215.1 GCA_016934645.1 Anaerolineae bacterium | reverse complement strand
GTGCAGATGCGGCGCACGTCGCGCAGATAGCCTTCCGGTGGGACGATGATGCCGGCCTCGCCCTGGATCGGTTCGAGCATAAAGGCGACGGTGTTGGGCGTGATAGCCGCTTCTAGCGCTGCCGCGTCGCCAAAGGGGATGATGACGAAGCCGGGGGTGAAGGGCGCGTAGCCGTCGCGGTACTGTTCCTCGGTACTGAATCCCACAATCGTGATCGTGCGTCCGTGGAAGTTGTTGGCGCAGACGATGATCTCGGCCTGACCATAGGGGATGTCTTTGGTTTGGTATCCCCACTTGCGCACGGCCTTGATACACGACTCCACGGCCTCAGCACCACTGTTCATTGGTAGCACCATGTGAGAGTTGGTCAATTCGCACAGGTCTTTGTAAAGCAGCCCTAGCTGATCATTGTGGAACGCTCTTGATGTGAGTGTTAGCCGGTCGAGCTGCTCGTGCACCACTGCGGCGATTTTGGGATGGCAGTGCCCCTGGTTCACCGCCGAGTAAGATGCGAGAAAGTCGAGATACTGGTTGCCTTCAACGTCCCACACCCAGATTCCTTGACCGTGGGTTAGAACGACTTCCAGGGGTTTGTAGTTTGTTGCGCCGTACTGTCTTTCCAGCGCGATGTAATCTCGTGATTTCACAGCGGTCCTCCTTCTGGTCGGTGGATTGAACGAAATAAATGAATAGATTATAGATATTATTGCCGTTTCTCCGCTACCCGTCTACTGTCTACCGTCTGCCGTCTACCGGCATTTTGGCACCCGTTGCCGTTTCGACGAAGTCGGCTATAATGGGTGTACAGAATCGGATTGTCCGGACGAGTTCAATTGAGGTAAGATCATATGGACGGTGTCAAGGTGCTTTTCCTGGCTGCTGAGGCCACCCCTTTTACAAAGGTGGGTGGGTTGGCAGACGTTGCTGGAGCGCTTCCCAAAGCTTTACGCCGCTTGGGTGTCGATGTTCGAGTAGTTATTCCCCGCTATGGCGCTCTACAGGGCACGGGGCACAATTTCCGACGCGTGGGGTCGTTAGCTGTACCTATCGGATCGGGGGAGGAACACGCCTTGCTCCTGGAGACCGACGCGGCCGGCGTGCCGGTTTATCTGCTGTGGAATGATCAATACTTCTCCAACCGCGAGCGTGTCTACGGTTTCAATGACGATCCGCAGCGATTCACGTTTTTCTCGCGCGGCATCATTGCGATGCTGAAGATGCTGGACTGGCAGCCAGAGGTGATCCACGCAAATGACTGGCACACGGCTCCCGTTTTGGCCTGGCTCGATGTGTACGGACGCTCTGAGCCACTATACCGCGACCTCGCTACACTTTTCACTATTCATAATCTTGCCTATCAAGGTATTTGTGGCCGTTTGATTTTGACCTTCGCACAGATGGGGAAACTGCCCCATTTGTCAGGTGAAGTGCCGGGACAGGTCAATTGGATGGCTCAGGGCGTTGCGCATGCCGATCTTATTAGCACACTTAGCCCGACGTATGCTCGTGAGATCGTCGATGGTGGAGCAGGGGGGCCGTTGTCGGAATTGTTGCACGAGCGACGTGATCGCATTTTTGGCATTCTCAGTGGAATTGATACAGATTTGTGGGATCCGGCGACGGATGGGGCGCTGGCGCAAACCTTCAATTGCAAGACACTGAAGATGCGGGCCGTGAATAAGAGTGCTTTCCAGCGCGAGGCTCGTTTTTCCGTCAGTTCGGAGACGCCGTTGTTTGGTATGGTGACGCGCATGGATGACACCAAAGGCTTGGAGTTGGTTATCCCGGCGATTGAAATGTTACTAAAACGGAAGGATGTGCAGTTTGTGATTTTGGGAACCGGCGAAGAAACATACGAAGACCAGTTCCGGGAGTTACAGGCGCAGTTCCCCAGTAATGTGCGAGCCTTCATCAAATTTGATGATCGTTTGGCGCGACGTATTTACGGCAGCGTTGATGTTTTTCTTACACCGAGCCGTGCTGAACCATGCAGTATTGGGTTGATGTCGGCGATGCATTATGGCGCGGTGCCCGTGGTCCACGTGACGGGAGGGCTGGCGGATACCGTCATCGATGCGGACGTGCATACAGACCGGGGTGTGGGGTTTGCCTTCGATGCATATTCTGCCCCGGCTTTATTGGGTGCGATGGAACGTGCTTTGCAAGCTTTTAGAAACAAGTCGCGCTGGATGGCTATTCAGCAGCGCGCAATGGAACGCGATTTTTCCTGGGATGCTTCCGCTCGTGCTTATATCGATCTCTATCAACGTGCTTTGGCCTTGCATCGGGCCAGTTAAGACTTCAACATCTATGTTCTGCGTTGCGCAGGGCTGACAAACGTTAGCCGTGCGCTTTTTGTGGGGCGTTATTTAATGTGTTAAGTGAGGACGCTGTATGACGAAAGCAATTGGAAGTGGCAAGCCATTTTTGTGTATCCATGGGCATTTCTATCAGCCGCCACGGGAGGACCCCTTTACCGGTGAGTGTCGTTCTGAACCTTCTGCTGCACCATTTTTGAATTGGAATGACAGGGTGACGGCAGAATGCTATACGCCCAACGCGGCAGTTGGCAACTTTGCGCGGGTGAGTTTTAATCTCGGCGCCACGCTGGCGCGCTGGATGGATGATTGTGTCCCTGAGACTTACCGGCAGATCGTTGGGGCGGTCGATCAACACCAGCGACGTTATGGAGTGCCCAACGGCGTTGCTCAAGCTGTTCACCATACGATTCTGCCGCTGGCGCGTGGGCGGGATAAGCGTTGTCAAGTTCACTGGGGAATTGCCAGTTATGTGCACCGTTTTGGCGCTCAACCCGATGGCATCTGGCTCCCGGAGATGGCCGTTGACTACGAGACGTTGGAGACGGTGGCTGAAGCGGGGCTTTCCTTTGTTATCCTTTCCGGCGAACAAGTGCATGGGGACCTCTCGCGTGGCGCTGGCCCGTATCGAGTTCTACTTCCGCGCGGGCGTTCTGTTGCGGTGTTTGTACGTGACCGCGACCTCTCGAACTATTTTTCGTTCAATATGCCGGATCCGGCAGGCGCACGCCCATTGATCAACGAACATTTGGCCCGTTTTGCCCCTGGCGCGCTGACGCTCATTGCTACAGATGGTGAAACCTTCGGTCATCACCACAAACATGGGGTGCAGGTGTTGGAGGCGTTGACGATGCCTAGCTCTTCGGATGCGTATGAGATTACGACCCTGGGGCGTTATTTACGCGAGTATCCACCGCAGTCTGATATTGAGATTGTAGAGAATACTGCGTGGAGCTGTGCGCATGATTTGGGCCGCTGGGCTACCGGTTGTCACTGTACACCGGGCTGTGGGCAGTGGAAGGGGGCGCTGCGTCGTGCTCTTGACAATCTGTCGCGTGACATCGATGAAATCTACGCCGAGATGATGCGACGTCGCAATCTTGCGCCGTGGAGCCTGCGGGACGACTATATTCGTGTGTTGCTGCGGCAGATTAGTGGCCCGTATTTCTTGGTGGAGTATCACCTGGGTCATCTAACGTCGGCGGCACAGCAAGGGTTGCTAGATTTGCTGGAGGCACAGGTCTACCGGCAGCGTATGTTCGTCAGTTGCGCTTTCTTTTTTGAGGACTTGGAACGTATTGAGCCGCGCTACGCGATTGCCAATGCTGTACGGGCGATGGCGCTGGTCTCGAATGTGACCGGTGACAATCTTATCCGCGCTTTCCGCCGCGACCTGCGCATCGCGATTAGCCCGGGCACAGGTCGTACTGGCGCTCAGATCCTCGACGAGATTTTGGATGAGGTATGTCGCGACAAAGATGAAACTACTTCTGAAGTAGATGCATCGAAAAATGCCTTGGCGGATGCTCGTGAGAGATTCGCGACGCATATGCCAGCTTATGTTGTTGCTGCACAGTAGATTCCGCGGCGAAAGCAGCATACGTTTTTCCCGATAGCGCGCTACATTGGGAGCATCTATATTTCGCGTAGTCATAAAAGTGCAATTGAGTAATGCTCTTTTTGTTTACTTGGAAAGAAAAGGGACTATGCGAAGCCCTGGTCTGATGTATGAATAGTCATCCTGTGTCTAAATCCAATCCTGTGCGCGGTTTGTTCACGCTACTTTTGCTGGCAATTTTGCTTTTCGCGGCGTGGATACGCACCTATGATATCGATTGGGATGAGGGGACACATCTTCATCCTGATGAACGCTATCTTACGATGGTCGTCAGTGCCCTTCGGTTCCCCGAGAACCCCGCCCAATATTGGAATACCGATGAATCTCCACTAAATCCGACAAATAAAGGTTACACCGGTTATGTCTATGGCACGCTCCCGCTTTTTGTGACGCGAGTGGTCGCGGGGTGGGTGGATCAGGCATGTAAAACCTCGCCTAATCCGGCCGGGGTCTTGTTGCGTGCAGTGTTGCTCAATGACGCTGCTCCGTGCTACGAGGGGTACTATATCAGTTATAGCGGTATCCATTTTGTGGGTCGTGCCCTTTCAGCGTTAGTTGATCTGGCGACGCTTGTTGCCCTGGCGCTTCTTGCGCGAACGTTGTACGGCAATAAGACCGCACTGTTCGCTGCCGCGTTGTATGCCTTTACCGTTTTACCAATCCAGCATGCGCATTTTTTCGTAGTGGACAGTTTTGCCACAGTGTTTGTCGCTTGGACATTGTGTTTCGCCGTGTATGCTGTCCGCTACAGGCAGCCATGGTTGCTTTTGCCGTCAGGATTCTTTACCGGCCTGGCTGTTGCTTCGAAGATTAGCGTGTGGCCGCTGGCGGGTATCGTCGGATTAGCAGCATTGTTACATCACGAACCGCTGGATGAAGGAAGATCACGCTACCGATTCGCGTTTTTGTCTGCGCCAATTATTGCCGTGATCTTCTCCGGTGTCTTGGCAGCATTAGCATTCCGCATAGCGCAGCCCTATGCATTTACCGGGCCAGGCTTCTTCGGCCTTCGTATCAACCCATCATGGATGAGTACCATGCGGGATGCTCAAGAACTAGCTAGTGGCCTGCGCGACGTACCATTCGGTCACCAATGGACAGCGCGCACACCTATTATCTTCCCTTTGCGCAATATGCTATTCTGGGGTATGGGCCTACCACTCGGCATTGCAGCCTGGGTAGGGTGGGGAGCAATGACCTGGCGGCTCGCACGCAAGCGAGAATGGCAGCACCTACTTATCTGGGTATGGGGAACGCTCTTCTTCCTGTATCAAGCTACATTATGGGTCAAATCGATGCGCTATCTGCTGCCTATATACCCCGTTTTCACAATCTTTGGTGCCTGGGGGCTGATGCGTGGAGCGCAATGGGCATGGTCACAGCGTCATTTTGCTCCGGGCGTGCTTCTCTGGCGGAGGATTACACGGGGTCTGTTGCTGGTCCTGCCGGGCATGGTCTTGGTGGGAACACTGTTATGGGCGTTAATGTTCTGCCAAATCTACAATCGCTCGCTTACCCGCGTCGAAGCCTCGCGATGGATATACAACAACATTCCTACGGCCGCAACAGTACACACCGAAAGCGGTATTAACATCCAGATTCCTGTTCAGTCCAACACAGTCTTGAGCAAACTCGCTCCAGTGAGTCTCACATCGTTTATACCAGAAACCGATAGTGTCGTAACGCATCTCACACTCAACAAAGTTTTCGCGCCTGAGAAAATCGGGGACCGTCGCCTACGTCTGGCATTGACGACAGATGCTTATGGAACAGAAGTGCTTGCTGAGACAACTGTCGATTTCACTATTCTGACAAGTGGTGCGTACGTTGTCGAGGCTCCGCTGTCCAATCCGCTCCTACTTGAAGCCGGCAAGCAAGTTTACCTTGGAATCACTCTGTTAGAAGGCGAGATGTTACAGCTACAAACATCGGTCATCGCCAACGAGCATTGGGATGATGCACTCCCGCAACGTATCGACGGCAAGGATGCTTTCAGCAACTGGTATCGTGGTTTGACCTCTAGTTTGTCTGACGGGCAGATGCACGTCTACGACAACGATACGCCGGAGAAGCGCATGGCACTCTTTGACTGGCTGGACGAAACCGACTACATCATGCTTTCCAGCAACCGGGCGTACGCATCGATTCCACGCTTGTCGATGCGCTATCCGTTGACTACAGCCTATTATAAAGCGTTATTCGATGGCAGTCTTGGTTTCGAGCTGTTGGCGGAATTTGTCTCTTACCCAGCGTTGGGGCCGTGCCAGTTCCCCGATCAGGAAATCCCCTTTGCGTTGCAGACACCGCGTTACACTAACGCGCGCCCTTGCCAGATCTCATTCCCGGCAGCCGAGGAAGCCTTCAGTGTTTACGATCACCCGACAGTGTTGATCTTTGCCAAAACCGATGCCTATTCACGGTCACAGACCGAATCTGTGTTGCCATTTTCCCTGCTGAGCGACGTTCGTTGGATGACGCCGCTTGAAGCCACACGCAATCGTGAAACAAAATCTCTCAGCCTGCTGATGACGTCACGCGTGCGCGCTGATCAGGAGAGCGGTGGAACTTGGTCGAGACTCTTCAATCGAAACGCGCCGCAAAACCGCTCGCAGATTCTTGCCGTGATCGCATGGTGGCTCTTCTTGATGGCGCTCGGTCTTGTCGTGTTCCCGTGGCTATACTATGCTTTCCCTGCATTGCGGTATCGTGGGTATGGGCTAGCGCGCACTGTAGGACTACTGGCGTGGTCTTATACTGCCTGGTTGCTGTCAAGCCTGCATTTATTGCCACATACTACTCTACTTCTATGGGGTGTGTTCATATTCTGGGCAGCGCTCGCGGGGTGGTTTGCCTATAAACGACGAGACGTTTTCCGCACATTCTTCCAGGAACACTGGCGCGACTTACTGCGCGTGGAAATCCTTTTCGCCGTGCTGTATGTTGTATGGGTTTACGTGCGTTTCCTTAATCCCGATCTGTGGCATCCTGTCTCCGGCGGTGAAAAACCAATGGACTTTGCTTATCTCAATGCTGTGATCAAATCGACCTGGTTCCCACCTTACGACCCCTGGTTTGCCGGCGGGACAATGAATTATTACTACTTCGGCTTTGTGATGGTCGGTTCGCTGATCAAGGCTTTGGGCGTCGTCCCAACTGTAGGCTACAATCTGGCCGTCCCTGCATTTTTTGCAATGACCGGGGTGGGGGCTTACACAGTTGCAAACAACCTGGCTGGAGGGGATCGCAAACGCGGGCATCGTGCGGGAATATTGGGGCTGCTATTGGTGCTTATCCTGGGCAACTTAGGAGAATTGCGGCTGCTGTTCCTAGGTTTCCAGGAGATCGGTAACATCGACTTTGAGAGCCTTATCCCAGGCTATCCAGCCGTGGTCTCCGCGATTGTGGGATTGTGGAAAGTGCTGATGAAGGGGCAGCCTCTACAATTCCGTGCGGAATGGTGGTACTGGAACGCCACACGTGTGATTCCGGTCCTGGAGGGTGAAGTCGGTCCCATCAATGAGTTCCCGGCATTCACTTTCCTGTATGCGGATTTGCATGCGCATATGATGGCATTCCCATTAACGCAGACGGCACTGGCGATTGCCTTGCAATTGGGCCTCGGTGCAGGTCGTACATATCCCGTGTCTTCAAAAAGGACATGGCGCGATCATTTGCGGCGTTGTATTCCGCATCCGCTGCCTACGGCGGCGCTCACGGGGTTGATCACTGGAGCCCTGTACGCGACGAACACCTGGGACTGGCCAACGTATCTAGGACTGATGAGTGTGGCAGCCTGGCTAACATTTTTCAACAAATCCGGGGAGAGGGATCCACGAATAGAGGGTAGCGAAGGAATACCGGCTGATGTACCTAAACCAATCTTCCCATATTATAAACTGCTGACACCTGTGCTATTCTTCCTCCTCGGCCAACTTCTATTCTTGCCCTTCACAACGAATTTTGTCGCCGCATATTCATCCTTTAGCTCCTGGAAAGGATCACGTACGCCATTCGGCATTTACTTGATCATGTACGGGCAATTCCTCTTTCCGCTTGTCGTCCTTGCTGTGGTGCGTGGTCGAACATTGTTGCGCCGTCTCTGGCAGGAACGCAATGAAAGCACACTGGTTGCACTTGTTATGATAGCTCTGGGGATGGCCGTTCTGGGGGGAGTATTGCTCCTGATGGGCGTCGCCGTTGCCTGGGTCGTCATTCCGCTGGGTCTGGTTGCCGCTCTGTTGGTTATCGATACGCAAACTACACCGCACGCGCGCCAACTGTGGATGTGGGTGGGGACTGCGCTAGCTCTCAGTTTATTGGTGGAAGTGCTCGTTCTAGATGGTGATATCGGGCGGATGAACACGGTATTTAAGTTTTACCTGCAAGTATGGATGCTTCTTGGGCTAAGCGCTGCTGTCGCTGCTGAGCGCATCATCGACTATGCACTCAGGAACTATCATATTGACAAGAATTCTTCCCTAACTAGACTACCGTATTTCTTTAGCGACGCGGCATCGGTAGTCCTCGCTATTCTATTGGCAAGTGCTGCACTGTATCCGGCCCTGGCGATTCCAGCCAAAGCCCGCGACCGTTGGGCAACGCAAGCTCCGCACACGCTAGATGGGATGGCCTATGTCAATTACGCCGTACAATATGAAAGCGACAGCCGGATACCGCTCGAGGCTGATTATCGCGTGATTCGCTGGTTACAGGACAACATCCAGGGTTCACCTACAATTATGGAAGGACAGGGCGCGCGCGAATATCTCTGGGGAGGCCGGACTTCGGTCTACACTGGGTTGCCAACAGTAGCGGCGTGGCGCTGGCACTCTGTCCAGCAGCGGATGATGATGCCCGGTGGTACCGTAGAAGCACGCCAAATAGACATCAACTACTTTTACAATACGACTGATGCCGCATCAGCAATGAATATCCTAGAACGTTACAACGTTCAGTATGTTATTCTCGCACCTTACGAACGGGCCTATATGATGCCAGAGGGCTTGCCTAAATTCGACATTATGACTGAGCGTGGCTGGCTGGCGCCGGTATACGATGATGAATACTCAACGGTTTACCGTGTTGTAGGTATGCCTTAAGGTTGCAGGCCAGGTATCTTCCAGTAGGACTCAGGGGCATGCTGCCATTCGGGCATACTTAGGCCGGTAGGATCATAGACAATTTTCCCAGCTCGTAGCGTCATTGCACATTCCAGCTTTTGGCTGCCGATGATTTTCGCCCGCCCACAGTCGGTAAACCCAAACGTACCCTCACGGAGCTCAAACACAGCGACGTCGGCTTCTGCACCAACGTTCAATGTTCCCAATTCGGGGTGACCGATCTCGCGTGCTGGCATGACAGTGCAGCGGAGGATAATTTCTCGAAGTGGCATTCCCATACTCAGATACTTCGACATTGTGTTGAGCATGCTGACAACCGGTCCATTGATATTGCCAATATGCAAGTCCGTGCTGATCGAATCAGGTGGGAAACCATTAGCCAGCGCTGGAACCGCATTGCGGAACCAAAAACTGGCCGCACCGTGGCCCAGGTCGAAGACAACCCCACGTTCTCGTGCGGCAAACATGTAATCGTAAATCTTTTCATTTGAGTCGATAATGGGGAATTGCTGTGCAAAGACGTGCGTGTGAATGTCGCCAGGCCGTAGCTTTTTGAGAATCAGCTCTGGATAGGAACGTTCCGGTGGGCGTGGCCAAAAATCAACCATCACCGGTTTGCCGCAGAGCTCGCCCGCCTCTATAGCGCGCTCGACCGATGCCCAGGGCGGATGTTCCGCGTTCCAGGGCAACTTCGTCCAGTAGTGCGCCGTCTTGATCCCCACAACGATGTCTGGGTATGCGTTAGCCACAGCCGCGACGATTTCAGGCTGCATTGTGTTGATATCTTGTTCCGAGGCGCAGTTTACCATGCCCTGGTCGGCAATGTTGAGGAACACCAGGATGCGTACCTGAGCTTTGTCAATGTGGTTCGTCTTGAAATCGGGGAAGTCCCGCCAGCCAACTGTTCCTGCATCCACGGTCGTGGTGACACCGGAAGCGAGCATGTGCGCATCGGCGTCGACTGTGCCGACATAGGCATCTTCAGTGGGGACGAAGGGATAGACGTGCGTGTGGATGTCCAGAATGCCAGGGGTGACGATGTACCTGGTCACGTCCACGACGAGGTCCGCGTCAGAGGTTGGGATATTTGCTGCTATCCGTGCAACGGTTGATCCCGTAATTGCCACGTCCATGCGCGTGTCAATGTGATTGGCGGGATCGACAACGTGCCCGCCCTTGAGAAGTAAGTCAAAAGCGGCAACACTCATGGGTCTGGCGTCATTGTGGG
Organism: Anaerolineae bacterium; assembly: GCA_016934645.1. Next base: position 33,272 of record JAFGSL010000215.1, on the reverse strand, counting down.
AGTGGGAGTAGGCGTAGCAGGCGGTGCCTCCCACCAAAGCTTAAGCACCGCCATAATGGTATTGTCATAATAGTCCAATTCAATCTGTGCCATCTCCGAACTATTCCAAACGTCATACGTCGCCGTAAACTGGCGAGCATCACCAACAGTCCATTGATCAATGAGTGTGCGTCCATTGACACGCAACCGTGCACCGTCATCAACAATCACGTGGAAGTGGTATTGGCCGTACACAAGTTCCATTGTGCGCTGCCAACGCACCGAAAAATAATCGTAGTTCAAACCCGTATCCGGCGGTGCAAATTGCGCCCAGTCGAATGCTATATCCGGAGCTGTTCGCACGGCCACTGGCGGGCCTGCCAGATTGGGATTGTCAAAGAAAGCGCCGATCCAGGGTTCGCCTGCTTTGGCCGGTACAGTCAAGACACCAAGAAATGGTGCGCCCTGTGTGTGGATATATTCGAGGCTAACCTGATGTAACGGGTTTTTCCCGAGATATACGCGATTGCAAATCAAGCAACTGCGTTCGCCACAGTTGCACTGGGATACTAATTGGTTGCGGTCTAGCCACAGCCGCACGTTGTCTTGGGCATAGATACAAAGGGCGTAATTTCCAGGCTGCCCCGGTGCTTGCAGTTCTCGTGTGATACGCGCAGAGAAAGGATTTCCATAACCGACATATTGCCAGATCTTTGCTTCTCTATCATCCCAGGATACACGCAGATCGCTCCCTGTTATAGCTTCACTATACAGTAGCTCATCGGAAATGACGGGATTGTGATAGTAAGCTATCATCCAGCAACAATCTTGTTTTTCATATTCCCAGTAGAACTGGATATGTGCGTTTCCCCAGTATTCAATGTACTTGACTTCGAAGTCGATGGGTTCAAAGCCTTGCACGTATCGTGATACCTGGTTAACACCTGGCATCTTGCCTGCATACGAAATGAGCTTCTGGCCGTTCATGTATACTTCTGCCTGGTCATCGGCGCTCAGTACGAATGTGTAATATCCTTCTGGCAAAATCACCCGCCGTGTCCAGCGAGCCGAGAACCAGTTTTGTCCTATTGCGCCAGGAGCCGGAGAATTCTCACCCCAGTTGAAGGCAATGTTCTGATTATCTCCGGTGACAGCTGGCGCGTTTGCCCATGTGATGTTGTTGTAATACTCTGCACGCCAATTCGGGTAGAAAGACTCCACGGGTACAGGAGTAGGTGACGGGGTAAGAGTCCAGGTGGGAATGACGGTTGGTGTATTCGTCGGCGCAGGAGTTGGTGGAGGCGTAGTTGGCGATGGTGTTGGGGTATCGGTTGGTTGAATCGGCTGTTGTGTTGGTGTATTGCTTGCAGGTACAGTTGTGGGAACAGATGGAGGAATCCGATATGTATAAACTTTTTCTGCATTGCCGGTGCTAACGACAAAATCCAGACTGTCAAGGGAAGACATTTCTTCTGGCGGTTCAAACGTCGCCGCGATACGACCGATTTCATCGGCGGTATCGGTTTTAGTAGTCAGCACACGTCCACTACCTTTCATATGGACTACGACTTCAGTCCCCGGTTCAATACCTAGAGCTTGCACGGAGAACTCATTGGTCTCGCCTAGGATTGCGACATCAATATCTCCAATCGGTGTTGTCGTCGATTGGAGAGGATCATCCGGGGAGGATGCTTCAGCAACTACCCCTGCGACTTTGCTTTCTGAATGTGTGTCACGGAGTCCATTGTAGGCCGCAGAACTGCCACACAAGACAATAAAGGCAAGCCCTGATAGAAAACCAAGCATATACAAGCAACTCGCGGTCTTAGGAGCACGTCGTGATTTCACCTTTACCCCCGCCAGATCAGGTTTTACGCAACACTGCGTAGAGCGTCAGATTGTTGTTATGCCCGTCAGCACGGAATAGGGATTCCATAGTCAGGCCAGCAAACGCGGCAAGAGACACAGTCTCGTCCTCGTCGATCAGATGCACGTAGCGTATACCGTATCCTTCACGTTGCCAGTCCAGCAAATAGTCGCCTGCTTCGACGTCTTTTGAGTGTAAGCCTACAATGTCCCAGGGAAGTAACCGACGGCGCAGGCGTTCAATCTCCAAGAATTGCCAGTTGGCAAGCAACAGACGTCCATGCGGCGCAAGGTATCCCGCCGCACGTGCGACAACGGTTTGGCGGTTTTCTATGCCAGGAATATGGTGCAAGACGGCCCGAAGGATGCCCCAGTCATAGTATCCGTAAGGAAGCGATGCAGACCATTCTGGATCGAGCAAATCTCCAACGATGAAACGGGGCATGATTGAAGAGCGCTCTACACTCTCTATATCCACGGAACGTTCCGCGACCGCCAGCATTTCGGTGGAGAAATCCATACCCACGTACTCGCATCCTGCCGGTAGCATCGCCGCCACCCGTCCCTGCCCGCATCCCAGATCGAGTACACGTGCACACGGTTGCATCTTTGCGAGGATGCGTTCCAATCCCGGCTCTCTGGCTCCTCTAGAAGCGGCAAAAACCTCGGCTAGCTCGTCGTAGAAGGTGCGATTCAGATTACTCAATAGATTTATGACTTCCTCGCGCATAGCGCAAAGTATAGGCGAATTTACGCAAGTGGCAAGGCAAATTCAAACCGTTTGGGAAAACTTTATTATAACTTCTAGCGCGGTGTAGCAGTGGTATAATATTCTACAGTCCGGGCAAGTCAGAACCAAAAGGCTTGAAACATTCATATTCTTACCTGTTAGGTATAAAGTCAGGTGGTTAGGTTATATGGTTAAGGGCGGGGTTCCTGAAGCGATCGATTTGACGCAAGCACACGAGTATGATAATGTCCTGCATCTTTTACAGGCGCTTCGTGACCTGCCGGCGAGTGACAGCGATATCATGCCGATTCTTCGGCGCTATCCGAGTGCAACCGGCACGTACGCCAAATCACAACTATTGGACGCCTACCATCGATTGGTGCAGGGTGGGGTGCTCGAGGAAGATACAGGGATAGAGCGCCGGCTGCGCGGTCGCCCTGTGCGTACAATCTCTGGAGTCGCGCCGGTGGCTGTTTTGACCGAGCCATATCCATGTCCGGGGACGTGCATCTTTTGCCCGGAACAACGTGATGCACCGAAGAGCTATCTTAACGGCGAGCCGGGCGTCCTCCGCGCCATTCAGAATGACTATGACCCCTACGCCCAGACCTATACGCGTATCGAAGCCCTCAATGCCATCGGTCATTCTACGGACAAGATCGAATTGTTGATCTTGGGAGGCACGTGGTCTGTCTATCCACATGACTATCGCGAGCATTTTCTCCGCCGCTGTTTTGACGCAATGAACGGGACGGAATCTGCCACTCTGGATGAGGCTTTGCGGTGTAATGAGGCGGCCTCTCATCGCAATGTTGGCCTTGCCATAGAGACGCGCCCGGATTGGATCACACCGGAAGAGGTATTGACCCTTCGCCAGCAAGCAGTGACAAAGGTGCAACTCGGAGCACAAAGCTGCGACGATCGTATCCTGGCGCTCAACCGGCGCGGGCACACGTTGGATGACGTACGGCGAGCAACGCAATTGCTGCGCCTTGCTGGCTTCAAGATTGTGCTACACTGGATGCCCAATCTATACGGAGCGATGCCCGAATCGGACCTGGCGGACTTTGCGCGACTGTGGGACGATCCTGCTTTGCGTCCCGATGAAATCAAGATCTATCCGACAGCACTTCTCGAAGGGACAGCGCTCTACACTCTCTGGGAATGGGGTGAGTACCAGCCTTATCCCGAAGAAGTACTCATAGACTTGCTGGTGCGTTGCAAAACCTTGATACCACCCTATAGTCGTATCAATCGCTTGATGCGCGATATTCCTGCTCAGTATATCGTTGCGGGAACAACCAAGAGTAACCTGCGACAACTTGTACAGGCACAGATGCGTGATCACGGTCTAGCCTGTCAATGCATCCGTTGTCGTGAGGTGCGCGGGAAGAAGATCGCTGTAGGGCAAGCGCTAGCAACTGATAAACTTCAATTAGATGTCTTGTCTTATCTTACTGATGCCACACAGGAGCATTTCTTGCAGTATCTCACGCCTTCGGGTCACTTGGCCGGTTTCCTGCGGCTCTCTTTGCCTATAGCCCCGCGTGATATTCTCCCGATCCCTGAAATCCGCGAGGTGGCGATGGTGCGCGAACTGCATATCTACGGACCGGCGCAAGCTCTGGGAGAGCGGGGTGGGGCGGCACAGCATCGTGGTTTAGGCACACAATTACTCGATATTGCCGCGGATATCGCGCACCAGGCCGGATTCGGTGGATTAGCCGTCATCGCTGCCATCGGTACACGGCCCTATTATCGCGAGCGCGGTTTTACGGCTGGCAACCTCTACCCAATCCGCCGGTTGGATGTATAATGTCCAGAAATATTGTCTGTTTCGTCTGCATCTGTTGAGAAAAGGAGCTTATGGTCCTGGACGCAGTGATGTTCCTTTCCGGAGCAGTACTGTTTTTGTTGGCTGTGCTGTTTTCTATTTACTTGTGGATAGAGCGCGGCGCAACTGTCAAACGCCGGGCGGCTCTAGCTGGAGAACGGCAGGAAATACAAGACAAAAATATCGAGCTCGAGATATGGCAAAAAGAATTGCGGGTATGGCACGACGCGTTGGATCACGAGGAACGCCAGCTCGAGCAAGAGCGCGAAGAATTTAGAATGCTGGTCGCCTCACATCATCTCGCAAATGAACGGGTACTGACTGCACCGCGTGATCTCCCAGAGGGTGAGGATGATGAGGTCGCGCTGAAAGAGGACCACTGGGGCAAGAATCTCAAACATACGGCAAAGTCGAGCACAACAACAAAAAGGGAACATAACACTCTATCATAGGTATTTCACTTTTTTACATAATTTAAACTTCCGACTATGTATATTATGTAAAATTAAGCCTCTAAATCACATTGTCTGTTGGCTAGGTTGATTTGTGACTCAAACGCCAACGAGGTTTGCTCTCTATTACGCAAAGCGTATTTAAAATCAAAGCTACAGCCTTTCTTTCTTGAGCATTGCGGTAACGTCCCCCCGATTTAGATCTTTTATAGATCGTTTGTTCTATCCGGTAATCACCTTTTTTGACACAAAAACAGAGCGGTGTATATATACACCGCTCTGTTTTTGTTCGCGTATAGGATTTCAACGCCGATTGCTATTGCTCCTCCCCACCCCACATAGCAGGTGGATGAGTTGTAATCGCAAGTTACCCCTACACAAGCACCACATTGGTGGCTTGTAATCCCTTAGGACCTTGCTCTACGGAGAACTCAACACGCTGTCCCTCGTCCAACTTCTTGTATCCGTCAGTTTGGATAGCAGAGTAATGAACAAAGACATCGTCATGACCTTCCCGTGAGATGAAGCCATATCCTTTAGACTCGTTGAACCACTTGACAGTTCCAATTTCCCGATTACTCACAATTTCTCTCCCTTTCATTTACATACTTGATTGTTTCGAATAGAAAATCCAGCCAATTCCATAAAAAAGACCTGGACTCGTAAAACATCCAGGTCTCTCAGTGGACAAACTCGAAATCTTACTCGCCTATGATTAAATTATAGCAAGCTTAGCAATTTTGTCAAACAGCTTTGGCTGTAGAATCTTCCCAAGGCCTAGACCTTCTCATTACCTTGAATCTTATCCTGCTTGTGATAAAATAGATCTCCATAGACAAATTTTGGACATACCCTGCCCCTCTGCAGGATGGATTATGGGGCAATTTAAGGAGATTAAAGAAATGACCCGTAGAATATTGATAGTTGTGGGAATCTTGGCAATCGTTACAGTATTAACTGTTGGTGCTTTTGGTGGTGGTTTCCTTATCGGTCGGTTAACCGGACGCACAAGTGGAGTGACAGCAACTACAAATCCAGAAGCTCCTGCAGTCGAAGCTGGCGAAGAATCCGCAGACAGTACTCCCTCTGCCGATAAGACGGTTGAGTCACAAGCCCCGTCGATTGACGGTACATCTCCTGTTGTCTCAACAGATTTCGATTATGAGCTCATCCAGGAGGTTCTGGGACTTCTAGACGAGCAGTTCTATGGCGAATTACCAGACCAACAAGCATTGACCTACGGTGCGATCCGCGGGATGTTGCTGGCGTTGGATGATCCCTATACCTCGTTCCTCGATCCGCAGATCACAGCAATTTACAATGAAGACGCCAGCGGAACCTTCGAAGGCATCGGTGCTATGGTGACGATGCGCGAAGACGGGTATCTCGAAATCGCTAGCCTGATTTCCGGACAACCGGCGGAAGCTGCAGGTGTGCTTCCTGGCGATATCATCGTGGCCGTAGGAGATCAATCCATCGTGGGGTTAGGCCTTTATGAGGCGATCAGCTACATCCGTGGTCCGGCGGGGACGGATGCTGTGTTAACGATTCTCCGCGCTGACGAAGACGATGAGATTACAATTACCGTAACACGGGCTCGCATCGAAGTTCCAATTGTTGAATATCGTATGCTAGACGATGAAATTGGCTACATACTACTAACTGATTTCGATGCGAATGCAACTGACAATGTACAGGAGGCACTTGAGGAATTGGCAAAACAGAATCCCAAAGGCCTCATCTTCGATCTGCGCTCCAATCCTGGTGGCTGGCTAGATCAGGCCATCAAGGTGTCGGATTTGTTCTTAGATAAGGGTCTGGTAGCTATAGAACGCGACAGTTCGGGCGGGGAACAGCGGTTTTACTCCTATGACGGTGACATCGGCGAGGACATTCCAATGGCTGTTTTGGTCAACCGGGGTAGTGCCAGCGCCTCAGAGATTGTGGCCGGCGCGCTGCAGGACCGTGGACGCGCAGTATTGATCGGTACAAAGACCCTCGGCAAAGGCTCGGTACAACGCCCCAACGCGCTCAGCGACGGTTCACAACTGCGCGTGACCATCGCTCGTTGGTTCACGCCAAACGATAACAGCATCCACGGTGACGGACTGGAGCCGGATATTCTCGCAGAAGTCCCTGATGACACACCGGCAGGCGAAGATCCCCAATTGGAACGCGCGATTGAATATCTTATACAAGGACAATGACGTGAATGATGTAAAGGTCGTGGCAACCAATCGTAAGGCACGACACGAATATTACATTGAAGACCAATATGAAGCTGGCATCGTATTGATCGGCACGGAGATCAAATCGGTACGTGTAGGGGCAGTTAGCTTGGGCGAAGGATACGTGCAGGTGCACAACGGCGAACTCTGGCTATATGATGTACATATCGCACAGTACGAACAGGCGGGTCGGGCATCTCACGACCCCAAGCGTCCGCGCAAGCTGTTGATGCACCGCAAGGAGATCATACGGCTACAAAGCAGCACACAGGAACGTGGTTACACAATTATCCCGCTACGGATGTACATTAAAGGGAAACTGGCAAAGTTGGAAATCGGCGTGGTACGCGGCAAACACCAGTATGACAAGCGTGCGGTCATCGCCAAACGCGATGCTGATCGTCGGATCCGGCGCGAGTGGAAAGAGTTCGGGCACGGCTGATGGATTATGGATTTGACATCAGAAACACCTGCGTTATAATGCACACCGTTATTTAACTACAAGGAGCAAGTGAGCGGATGTCGGAAGAATTGGCACAACCAACCTCAATTAATGACCTTCAACCCAAGATGTGTTTGCAAGGTGCAATCACACGTACAGAACTCTACGGGGCCTTCGTTGACCTGGGGCTTGAACGAGAAGGGTTGATTCATATCTCCCGTCTGTCAGAGCAGCGGGTTAAGAAAGTTAGCGATCAGGTCAAAGTCGGCGACAAAGTCAAAGTCTGGGTACAAAGCGTCGATCCTGAAAAGGGACGCATTGCCCTGACGATGGTCGAACCAGCAGAGGTAGAGTGGGACGAGTTAACCGAGGGACAAGTCCGTACAGGCAAAGTTGTGCGGATGGAACGTTACGGCGTTTTTGTCGATCTTGGTGCTGAGCGGCCTGGTCTGTTGCATGTGCGTGAGATGGGCCAGTTCGTCCGTAATCCCGCGGACGTAACCAAGATGGGCGAAACCGTCGAAGTGAAAATCCTGAAGCTCGATCGTCGTAAGCGTCAAATCGATCTGACGATGCAGCTTGAAGCCGAAGACATGGACGAGGAAGAAAGCGACGAAGAACCCATCCTGTCAGCGATGGAGATTGCTTTCCAGCAAGCGCAAGCTATGTCGGACGAGCGTAAGTCGCGCAACCGCAAGAATAAGCAACGCAATACACAGCGTGATAACCGCGACAATATGGAGGACATCTATCGACGCACTCTCCAACAGCGGGAATAAGCCACTACTGGAGAGAGCCTAACACAAATCAAAGTGGGGCGGTTTTCGCCCCACTTGTGTTGCTTTTTTGTGTTCCCCCACCCTTTTCCCCCGAATTGTGATACCGCAGCCCCGCTATAAGTTTTATCGCTTCACGTTGATCGTCTCACCTAAGATAACATTATCCAGGCGCGCTCCGGCCTCAGCCCAGAGCACTGGCAAACGCGTGTTGTTACTCAGCAGGTAAATCCCCACAGAAATACTGTATTCACCTTCAGGCATGTCTGCTGGCAGCACAAGTCGGTGTTGATCACGGATGTAGCGATCGGTTGGCCAAAGGTTCGTCGGGAAACCTGCTGGATTCAGGTGATCCGACTGTGTCCAGATATGGCCTTCAGGATAAACTATATGAACGAAGGATTGGTATGTTTCGGTTATTGTCTGCTGAGCGCTCCAGTAGATGGTGATATCCAGTGTGCTACCCGGTTTGAGATTTTTGGCAGAGATATCGAATCCTAGGAGTGCGATCTCTCTGCCAAAGTCAGCTCGTTGCCGATACTTTGCTGCACGTACCTCACCCGGGAGTGAGGTGTAATGAAACCATTCGGTATGATCAAAAAGCAGCACTTTAAACACTAGAATACACCCCAGGCAAACTGCCAACCATGTGAGCGCCGAGGTGTCAGCCATACCCTTGACTGACTCAGTCGTGGCTTTAGGAAAACGCCATACAGCAATCAGCAGGATCGCAAGGCTTACACCAGTGATGATCCACCCAATAGTGCGTGGTGGTGTATCCTCGAAGCTTAACAGTACATTGTGCTGTCCTGCTGGAACCCACACCGTGACAAAGCCTTCCGGCTTGGCGATTTCTATGGATGTTTCCTGCCCATCCACGTAGGCTTTCCAGCCCGGGAAATAGAACAAATACAGCCGCAAGAGCATCTCGTGTGGCGTCTGCACTGTAAACCGGCTGCGCCAGGGAACGTCATCCAGTACCGTGACGGTGGCATCATCAGGTACTGTATACCAGTTGACACGGTCGATGGGCGGAGAGTGATATGAATCTAACAATGACTGGGTTGGCCCCGGGATTACCTCGACCGTCGTGGGTATAAAATCATCCGTCGACGTTGTCCCGCGCCAGCGCCCTTGTAGCTCGAAATCCAATAAAGTTAGTGGATCGGTTGGACCAAAATCGGATGACCAGGGAATTGGGTACAGGCCAGGCATAGCCGTGATGAGGATCATGCCACACGAGAAGGTCAACATCACCGCACGACGTTTACTTGACAACGCGATGTTGTCAAGTGAGGCGGCCAGAGGAACCAATAATGCCGCTAAAGGGCCAAGAAAACGCCAAGGGAATTGATAGTATGCCATCCCCGGTACAGTTTCCCAAACAAAACGACTACCCGGTGTAATCAACCAAAAACATAGAAGGCTACTCAGCAGATAAAAACTGACACGACGACGATTCTCTTTTGACCATACCATTGCTATAGCAAAACCGACAATGGCAAGCAACACCAACAGCGGCCCAGCGCTCATTGAGGGATTATTCGTCGCTGCACGCCAATCTATCGGGCGCAGGAAAGCAAGCAGATCACGCAGCAGAACGAAGTGATTGTGGAAATCGTAATGTCCCTCGCCGGCAACATCGAGGTGGATGAAACGTCGCTCAAGAAAAAAGGGCAGCCAAAAGAAAGCTGTTACCATCACCACCAGAATACCAGCCAGGAGCGCCCACCCGACGCGCTCACGATTTTTGCCGATCAGCCAATGCCAGGCCGATGAAGCCATTAACAACAGCATCGTCGTAAGGCCCGTAAGATTGTGACTCAATATCGTGGTTACTGCTGAAAAGATGGCCAGCACAAAAACCCCTTTGCTACCGGTAGTCCATAAGCGTTCCCAACTCCACAGAGCCCATGGAACGAAAGCTAATGCAAAGACTTCAGGTAGGTCACCGCGTATATGGGGATTGATCAACGCAATATAGGGGGAAAACGCAAAGGTTGCTGCACCGACCACCCCCCCACCCTGTCCACCGAATTCGCGTCCCAAGAGATAGGCCCCAACAGCGCCTAGCAACGTTGCAGCGACAAATAGCGTCTTCGCCCCGGTAACGGCATGCTCTGAGTGAAACAATGTCACCCAATTGCCCAGGTGATACGTCAGTGGTGCGTAGTAGTTGAAGATCGGATAGCCATAACCGTAATAGAAGTTGGCGGCCCAACGGGGATAAAGATTGCCCGCCTGCAGGCTATAGCCCATTTCAGCAATACGGAAGATATGCAATTCAGCATCGGTGGCAGTAGGCAAACTTGAGTTTACCCAAAACGGCCATGCTGCTACAGCACCGATGAGCAGTGCAAGCAATAGCCCCCTATCCCAATGTCTCCTGAGACTCAATCGCGTTGTCACAGAACGCATTGTAACAAGAATCTAGTCAGCGACAAGCTGTAAAACAGTGAGGCGGTAATCAGGTCGGATCCAGCGCGCAATTTCGCATAGTCATTTTTTATTTCAAAGCAAGTAAACTGTGTAATTTTCCTTGCCGATATATGACTACGCGAAATCTTATTCCTCAACATCAAACCGAAATCCATGGCCTCGAACAGTAGTAAGATAGTTCCGATCTGGATCCAGCTCGGCTAACCGCTCCCGCAAACGATAGATCAACGCATCAACAGCTTGATCAGTCACACCACCCACTGCATCCGGCCAAACGGCGTGAATCACATCTTCTCGCGTGACGACCGCACCTCGCGATTCCGCTAGCATCGCCAGAAGCGTAAACTGGGCTGGTGAAAGCGGAGGATTCAATTCCTCGCGACCTAAACGCACGCGTCGGGCATTTTCATCCACAACCAATCGCCCAGGCAGAAAAACCTCCTCTAGTGGCAGAGTAGCCTCGCCAGCCACAAAACCGATTTGTAACGTCGTTGCCAATGAGATCTCATCACCGTCGCGCAAACGGTAAAGCTGCCCGCGCACGCGTTCCCCATTAACAAAAGTTCCGTTTTTGCTGCCCAAATCTCGCAACACATAGCCGTCTGCATCCCACTCGATACGTACATGATATCGGGAAATCTGACGTTCTGGCAAAACAATATCGCAGTCCGCAGCACGTCCAAGCGTGACCGGCTCACGGCCCAACGGCCACCGCATACCCGCCAATGCGCCTTTGTAGATAACCAATAACGGTTGGTTTTGCTCACTCATGCTATAGTCTCCATTCCGACTTGACAACCTACCCTCAAGCGATTATTATCAGCAGTATGGCCAAGTTGCTAGAACCACAAACGATGTTGAAGGATCGTTATAAGATTGCCGGGCCGATCGGGCAAGGTGGCATGGGCGCTGTTTATCGTGCCGAAGACACCTTACTCCCCGGACGTATCTGCGCCATCAAGGAGATCGCCCCCGATCCCGATACCGAGCAAGAAATGCTAACGCAACTACAAGAACAATTCCGGCAGGAAGCCTCCGTACTAGCTCGGCTGGATCACCCCAATCTCCCCAAGGTTTCCGATTACTTCACCCACGATGGTCGCGAGTACCTGGTCATGGATTTTGTGCCCGGCCACGACCTGCGAGAACTTATCGACACCGCTCTCCAAGAAAACCGTTTCATTGACGAAGCACAGGTGCTCGACTGGGCCGATCAACTGTGCAGTGCGTTAGCGTACTTGCACGAACAAACCCCGCCTATTTTACACCGAGACATCAAACCGTCCAATATCAAGTTAACACCCACAGGACTGATTAAACTCGTTGATTTCGGACTGGTAAAAATTCTTACAAGCGACGAGGCCCGTACTGTCACCGTTGTTCAGGGGCAAGGAACAGCAGCTTACACCCCGCTGGAGCAATATGGCGGCGACGACAGCCACACCGACGTCCGCAGCGATATCTATTCGCTGGGTGCGACGCTCTACCATCTGCTCACCGGGCGCTCGCCGATGACGGCGCGGGAACGTTTCCTGCGACCTGAAGCTCTAGTGTTCCCCCGCACTATTAATCCTGCCCTCTCCAGCGGTGTCGAACATGCTATTCTGCTCGCGTTGGCATTGCATCCTGACAAACGCCCGGCAAAGATGACCGCCTTTCAAACAATGCTACATCAGGCAAGTGCCCCATTACAGATCACGCCATTGCTACTCAGTATCCGCGAGTGGCGTAAGGCCCTGAGCGCCAATCTGCCGCTTATCACAATTGCCGGAATACTTATACTCGTCGCCTGGATTATTACACCTTAGGGTCTGTAAAAGAATAAATTCCCGCGCAGAGCGCCCCGGGGACGGGGCTTTGAGCGCGAAATACGGGAAGTTATATTCTTGCAATCCTTAGCGCTCTTCTTCGATGTACCGATGTCGGCGTCTTCGCACTAGATAAAATGTTGTTATGGGTATGAGAGCGAGGATACCAACCAGCACAGTCACACCTACGGCAATATATTCATGCCCCACAATGCTGTACAACCACCCCGAGAACCAAAAACGCCCTAAGGCAATCACAATCACATAGCCCAGTAATCCTGAAACCAACCCAATCAAAGCGACGCGCATGGCTACGAGAATGCTGAATTTACGTTGTCTAGCCCAAAGGAAACCAAAAAAGGCGACAAAAAACGCACCACCAATCCCCCAGCGCAGCAATATGGTGCTCTGTACTACTGGCAAGTAGAGTGGATCCGGGAGTTCTTGAGTTCTTTCCGGTGTAGGTGTAAGTGTGGGCGTCGGCGTGGGCGTCGGTGTGGGCGTCGGTGTCGGTGTAGGTGTAGGCGTTGGCTCAATCTCGGTGATCTCGATAGGGCCTTCGGCACGTATTGTGAGTTGCAAACGCACTGAAGAAAGCGCCGGTTCAGACTGCACAGTGATGTCTAGCTGTCCCTCACGGTCTAGAACAATGGATGTGGTCGCTACACCGCTGTACGTCTCGGCAACAACGACGCGCTCAATATCCTCCTGCGGATACGTAAGCACAAACTGCACTGGTGTCCCATCTGGCACCGGGCGACCATTATGATCAACAATCATACCCGTGCGCAGGTTGAGCATCCCCCCCTTGAGAATTTCCGAGCGTTCTGTTTCCGTAAGGACTTCCCCGGTCATGCCGATGATGTCTAGCGAGATCAACTGATCGGGAGATGGCATTGTCTGTTGTGCAATAGAATAGTTCAGCGCAGAAATATCTACCGGCGAGGCCCCAGAGGCAACCAGATCGCCAAACAATGCGCGCGCACCCGCATCCACAAAAGCCTCACCCGTCGAATACAGCGCATAGAAAAAATCCAGTTTACTGACCTCAGTGCTATCAAGCTCATAGGGTGGCCCAAGCGCAACGACCACGGTATTGCCAGTCACAGTGTTGGCATACTTTGACAAGAAAGATTTGAGAGCATAGCTGCTTGGATCGCTGGATTGCAATCCCGTTGTCACAAATACAACCCAACGCGCATCCTTAACCGCGTTCAGAATTACCGTCGAGATAGACGGCGGCCCCTCTATCAATGTCTCTTCCTGATCGACGGTCAGGGCAGTCTGTAACTGCTGAAATGTAAAGAATTGCACTGCTGCTGAAGAAATGATGCCCGTTCCATTAGGACCATACAGTCGCAGTACAGCTTCCCGCAACGCATTTCCTTGCAAAAGCGGAAATGCCTGATAATCTACGTAAGGTTGCGCGTAACGCTCCTGTGTAAAAATGACGATGGAATCCCCCTCCTGAAATGCCGGCGCAGTTACATCGGTGGATAAAGGAATAATACGGGTTAACGCATTAATTGCCACCTCATCGTCCACAGAAGGTTCTTTATCGAAAGCTGCTAGTCCATCAGAATTGAGCCTTACCGTTTCCCAGGAAAAATCATCCTGGTACGCGCGCATTTTCCCACTCAATATTCGATAAACGGCACTGTCCACGATCGTGCGAAAGGCCGACTCGTTTTCGTAGCGTGAGGCAAGATAGCTCAAAGTATCGCGTACATTCCTGAAATGCGCACTCCAGTTCTCGCTGTCAGCAGCAAAACGATTGAGCAGCAGAACGTCATTGCCAGCAACCAGCGCATCCTGCGCCACGCGGCGCGCATTAAATGACAGTCCACGCGGATCGTAGGAATAGTGGATAGATTTCAATCCAAGATTATCCGAAACCAGTATTCCACCGGCTTGACGCCACGGTACAAACTCAGACAAGTTCATCACCGACTGCAACGCCTGAGCATCCAGACTGATGGGGCGCGTAGCCTGACGAATATTGCCCTGAAAACCGCGATAACGGATATGAGTAACGAGAAAACCGTCAGCCACATTCCCATCGCCCATTACACCTTCAGCAACAGCGAAAAAGGGCGCCAACTCAATCTGCCTCAGTTGCTCTAGAGTCTTCTGCACTGTGGGAACTTCATCCTCAAGCGAGCGATCAGCCCCACCAAGGCCTGGCAGATGACGCGGTACAACCAACAGACGCCCCTCGCTGCCGAGATGCAACCCCTGGACATAAGCCTTCCCCAACTCACCTACCCAAAATGGATCACCGCCGAAAGTATTTACGCCCAGATCGGATACATCACCTGGCCGTGGCGTATACGACACATCCAAATTAGGGCCCAGGAACAAATTGATACCAAGTGCCGCAAGCTCCGCACCGAAAACAGTGCCAGCCATCTCAACTAAAGATGGATCCCAGGTAGCACCAAGTGCCATCGGTGAGGGCATATAGGTGGTATCGGAGATAAAAGAGGTAACAAGGATGCCATCAAGGCTAGCGCTGACGGCCACGAATAATGGGATATAGGTCGGCACACCGCTCTCCTCAGCCTCTTCGGACAGCACTGCCGGTTCGGTTTGCAAGGCATTCCAAGCAATCTGTTGCAGACGATTCGTAATCGAAACAACCTCGGAGGGCGCAATCAATGATGTGCCGAAATTGCCGTTCTGGGGACGCAAAAGCACACCCCCGATGTTGTATTCGCGGATTAAAGCAGCAATCTCAGAGTCATCGCCGACGTCAACATCCGGAAAAGCCACCAGCACCAACTGGCCGACTTTGGCTTCGGCAGACATCTGATCCATTAGCTCTAACACAGGGTCAGGCGTTGTCTCTTGCGCCTGCAGTGGTGGGACAACCGACAGCAGCAGAAACAACGCTAAAACCCCGCTAAATAATAAACGGGCGCGCATATTCTCCTCCACTGCTATTGTAACGCAGACAGGCCAGTTAGGCAAGCAATCGCAAACATCCATTCACAAGCTAACCCACACCATGGTCGATCTCTGGAACATACAGCTATTACACTTGACTACCGTTCAAGCCCTGGTACACTTCCGGTTTGTCAGGAGGCAGTCAACAATGAAAACGACACATTATATGTGTACCCATCATGTATGTACGCATCATGCGTGGTTCGTGTGGGTTGCCCTAGTTATCCTATTGATGCTCAGCGCCTGCGGGCAGAAACCGTTACTTGAGAATGTTTCGGTTGCACCAGATACCATTACACCCAACGCTGATGGTGAAACAGACTTAACTAGAATCACGTTTATGCTCAATCGAAACGCCACAGTCAGCATTACTTTGTTGGATGCACATGGACAAACCTATACCTTCCGCGCCCCGCGGCTTCTGAGCCTGAATGACAAACCATACACCGTCTACTTTGGTGGCGTAGTGGATGGTTTCACACTGCCTGAAGAAAATCCATACAACTTTGCCATCGTCAAACGCATGCTACCCGATGGTGTATACACCTGGGAAATCAAGGCGGTGGCTGATGATGTATCTGGCGACAGTGAAATCGCTGCCGCTACCGGGACACTCACCATTCAGAATGCCGATACATCACTACCAGGAATACGCGGGTTTACTGTCTCCCCGAAAACCTTCTCCCCCAACCAGGATGGCATTGATGACCGCGTGCGTATCAACTTGACGCTGGACAAAAATGTGGAGGAGTTACGCGTCTATCTTGAGGGCACTGACGGCACTTCCCATGCTATCCCAGAGGACGAGAATGTCACCGAACTGAACGCCAAGGGTTGGCACACCTACGACTACGATGGCGGCATCGATGCAGGGGCTGAGCCACCGGCCGATGGCGTGTACACCGTCTTTGCCGAGGCGCAGGATAAGATGGGGCAGCGTGTCATTGTCAGCGAAACACTCGAAATCGTCAACGCGGGCCTACCTAGAGCTTATATTCTCAATGGAGAGGTCGAATACTCAGCCACTTCGCTTGTCATCTCTGAGACATTGTGCTTCACACTCACGGTAGAAAACGATAGCACGACTTATCTTCGCACAACCGGGCCATGGCCCAATACGACATATCGTAGCGATCAAAACTTCAACACGCTGGGCTATTCAGAGGAATCCGGTGTTTTCCGCGTCGCTATGGACTTCGATACGAGCCTGCGCAACTACCCTTTCCGCTGGAGTATCGGTCAGCCAGGTGTTGATCTCGTGCAGATTGGCGAAAACTGGTATCTGCCTCCTAATGCGCGTTCCGAAGTCACCGGATGTGTGCAAGTGGTCGAGGTCCCCGTACGTAACCCACTCTATTATTGGATGGGCTTGATCCACGAAGACGTCGCTATCGCTTCAGTAAATAACCGCGTCGATCCTAATTATGTGACGATCTGGGAACCGTAGCATAGTTATGCCGTACACTATACCCCCTACTCTCACGGTCATTATCGTCTCCTGGAACGTTAAAAATCTGCTGGACGACTGCCTTTTATCACTACGCGAAGAATTAAGGCGAACTGATATTCACGCCAGTGTGGAAGTGGTGGACAATGCCTCAGTCGACCATTCAGCAGAAATGGTGCGCGAGCGCCATTCCTGGGTACACTTGCATCCTAGCACGGAAAACTTGGGGTTCGTGCGCGGAAACAATCTAATTCTCGAACAGTTACAGCAGCGAGGGGCAGAGACGGATTTCCCCGCCGATCTCGTGTGGCTACTCAACCCAGATACGAAAATTCAACCCGGCGCACTGTCAACGCTGCTACGGTTTTTCGAAGAACACCCGCGTGCGGGACTCATTGGGCCACAACTGCTCAATCTAGATGGCTCGGCGCAGACCAGCGCCTTTCGTTTTCCGGACTTGTTGCAACCACTGTTCGATCTGGGATGGCTACCACAGCGTTTCTACTACACACGCTTCAACGGTCGCTATCCAGAAAGCAACGTAGGCGGACCGCCATTCCGCATCGATCATCCACTCGGCGCGGCGATGATGGCGCGCACTGCGGCAATACGGCAGGTAGGCCTATTGGATCCGCAGTTCTTTATGTATTGCGAGGAAATTGATTGGGCTTGGCGAATGCGGAAGGCCGGGTGGGAGGCCTGGTTAGTTCCAAATGCCAAAGTCATTCACTATGGTGGGGCGAGTACCAACCAGGCACGCCCAGCGACGACAGCCTATCTCTGGGAAAGCCGCGCTCGACTCTACCGAAAACACCGCGATCCAGTCACACGCGCGCTGGTGAGCGCCATCGTGCGCCATACCTTCGCGAAGAAAGCGGCGGGCGCTCCTACCGACGAATGGCGTGCGGCTTACACCCAGATCGTCGCTGCTTGGAAAACAGTGTAGAACAGCGAATAGCAAAGCTAACTATTAGACTAACGACTGAGGACTAGCAACTATGCTCAAAGCCATTATCCTAACCCTCAACGAAGAACGTCACATCACTGCGTGTATCGACAGTCTGCGCTGGACGGACGGGATCGTCGTTCTGGACAGCTACAGCAACGATGCTACTGTTGCACTCGCGCAGCGGGCCGGCGCGAAGATCGTCCAGCATCGCTTCGAGAACTACTCGCAACAGCGCAACGTCGCGCTGGAAAACGTCGAAGCGGAGTGGATTTTCTTCCTAGACGCAGACGAACGCGCGACGCCGATTCTTGGTGCGGAAATCCGCGATGTCATCGCCCACCAGGACAAAGCCGGATGGTGGGTCCCACGCCACAACTACATTTTTGGCCATCGTATGCGCGGCGCGGGCTGGTGGCCTGATCACCAACTACGACTGCTACAACGCGACCGAGCGTATTATGACCCCAACCGCGCCGTTCATGAGGAAGCAATTCTCGATGGCGAGGCCGGATACCTGACACAACCGCTCATCCACTACAATTACGAGACCTTGCAGCAATTCATCGCCAAACAACGCAAATACACTGATTTCGACACAGGAATCCTGCTACAAAAGGGCGTGCGCCCGAAGTTCTACACACCCTACACGCAAATCCCGCGTCATTTCTGGTGGCGCTTCATCACCCTGGGCGGCTGGCGCGATGGGTTATACGGCATCCTGCTTTCGGGACTGATGAGCTACTATGAAATGCGCAAATACCAGCGTATTCGCAAGATACAGCGGTCAGCAGTTAGCCATTAACCATTAGCCTTCAGTCATCAGCTTTTGGCGCACCAAAACATTGAACACAACCTGTAGAAATAGAGGATCGGAATTATATATGGCTGACGCATCACGCATCACGTGTCACGCATCACGTGTCACGCATCACATTTCACGCATCACGTTTCACGTCCTGTGCCTGCTTGCCCTCGTCCTACCAAATCCAACCAACGCTGCCAGCATCCCAGACCGGCGTTTTGGCGTGGTGGAGAGCTACGTCGCGCCTCAGGCCGCCAGCGCGCTCGGCGCAGGTTGGACGCGCGTCACCTTTGAGTGGAACCAGATCCAGCCCAACGGCGTCAACGAATGGATTGAATACCCGGTTGCTGATGCTGTGCTCGACGCAGAACTCGCTGCGGGCCGCGAGATCATCGGGCTGATTGTCGCTACGCCAGGATGGGCCGCTGACTACGCCAGCGGCGTCGGCGTGCCGGCGGGGCTACGTCTGCCCAACGGCCATCCTGACAATACCTGGGCCACCTTCATCCGCAAACTGATGACGCGCCACGCCGGGCGCATCCGTCACTGGATTATCTGGAACGAACCCGATATATGGGATACGAATTTTCAATCGTGGGGTGGTTCAGTCGAAGATTTCGTCCAGTTAATGCGGGTGACCTATACTGTCGCACACGAAGTCGACCCAAATATGGTCATCCATTTACCTGCCGTTACCCACTGGTGGGATGCCAATTACGGACGCGAGCTATTCCTCCGCCGTTTCCTGCAAACCCTCACCGCCGATGCTATGGCGGGTCAAAACAACTACTACTTCGACGCACTCACACTACACATCTACTTCAACCCAGACACAGTGTATGATCTCAGCCGTTTCTACTTGAACTTATTGGGCGAATTCGGCATCTACAAGCCGTTATGGATCGCTGAGACGAATGCCGCACCCTCCGATGATCCGGCATGGCCCGTGGCGAACCCGCAGTTCAACATCACGCAAGAGGACCAGGCCACGTACATCATCCAGGGGCTTGCGATGGCTCTAGCGGCTGGGGCGCAGCGCGTCGCCGTTTACAAACTGGCGGACCAGGCAAGCGACACCGCCAACCCAGAACCGTTCGGGTTGGTGCGCCAGGATGGCAGCCGCCGCCCGGCGTTCACCGCCTACCAAGTTGTCACGCGCTACCTCGCAGGGTTCACGCATGCCACGCTCGATCGACGGGATGATGCCGCTGTCGTCACCGTGGAACGCGATGGCGGCTGGACAACCGTGGCATGGGCACGTGGTCCAGCCGACGCGACCGTGCAGGTGACAGCCCACGCAGGTTCAGCGCTACTCATCGATTGGCGTGGCAATCGCCGTAGCTTGGCCGTGCGCGATGGCGTGTACACCGTTACACTCCCCGGCAGCGCGTGCCACCATCCTGGAAATCCCTGTCTCATCGGCGGCAGCCCCTATTTGATCGTCGAGGGCACGGTCACCGCCGGATCACCCGCGATCAGCCAGCCCACGCAAGGACAATCGGCCACCGCCACGCCCGAAGCAGCCTCTGAACAAGATGCTGCGGTCAACGAGACGACGACAACACCGACTACGACAGCCGAACCAACTGCTACACTCACGATAACGCCAACGGCGTCGCCGACGCGCGCACCTCGCCCCACAAGGACGCCAACAAAAACTCCAACCGCCACCGCAACTGCAACACCAACCATGACACCATCTGCGACACCTACACCAACTGCACTCCCAGCGCCAACCACAACACCATCTCCGGTCCCCGCATTGTCATCCCGCACTACTCCATTCGCTATCGGCGGCACACTTATAGGCGCGATTGGGGTATTATGGTTTATCGTCCGAAAAAGCAGGCGAGGATGAGTAAAAAACGCCGCGCAGACACGGCCCGCCGCGTGCCCCCCCTGCTGCTCACCAGCCTCGCGCTGCTAGGCGTTGCCATCGTGCTCTTGATCCTCTCTGCGACTTTCAAGGTGCAACCGGTTGCTCCAGGAGTATCCGTCCTGCCGCAACCGTCGCCACCGTGGGATCTTCTTCCCACTCGCATCCCCCCACCAACCGAGACGCCCACCCCAACCCCGACACCTGAGGCAAACATCCCGTTAATGACGATGCAACGCGCGCTACTCCACGATGCGTTCGAGATGGCAGAGGTGGCTTGGGAAGAGGCAGTCCGTGTCACGCCGGAGAATAGCCCGCATCGCGGGCGCGTGATGCGGGAGGGCGCACGGATGGCGCTCCTGCGCGGTGACATCGATACTGCCGAAGCGCGCATCTGGGATGCCGTTCGCGTGTCGGCCAGTGAGGCTGCAACCTGGGCGCTCGCCGGCGTGATCTTGGCGCGACAGGGGGAAACCAAAGTTGCCGAGCTAGCCCTGGGTATCGCCGAGACGCTCGATCCCGGGCTAGCACCCGACGTCTTCGCTGATCGCTGGCGTGCGGCGCGCCAGAGCAACGATGGAGACGCGCTAACGGCACTCGCGCAAACGTACAGTAGTCGCGAACCGGAGAACCCACTCGGTTTCTATTACCGCGCCGCCGCGATGCTCGCCACAGGAGAAAGCGATACGGCCTTGCAACACCTGCTCATTCAACTGCGCGCCGAACCGGATAGCGCCGCCGTGCTCTGGTATACTCTCGGCGAGGCCTATCTTGCGCAGCGCGGCTTCCACGAGGCAATAATCGTCTTCGAGGTGGCGCAGGCGCGCTTCACAACAGGTGACCAAAGCCTCTATCTCGCCAGCGACGATCCTCTACGCGACATGAACATCAACCAAGGGCGCGCGTTGTTGGGCATCAGTGATTCCGATCACTGCGCCCAAGCCGAATCGTTGTTGCGCCAGTGGGACGCGCCTGCCGATACCATCGAACGTGCACGTCTCTGCCAGACCCCCACCCCCACCCTCACCCCCTGGATTCCGTTCCAAACAGTAACTTATCCACCGTGATGCGCCAGATACGCACGATCACTTGACGCTCAAATGCAACTCGATGGCGTATTCACCGATCGGGTCGATGGCTTCCTGGGTGTCAAGCCGCGCGATGATCAAGCCCAGCCGATCGCAGCCCGCCTGACGGATCGCCGGGATAACGAAGGTTAGGTGACCGGGGGGATCCTGGTACTGGCCATACGGGTCATAGAACCCACATCCACCAGGAATGCCTGGCTCGACGCAGCAGCCACGATCCAACCGTAGCCCGAAGATCGCGCCGGCAAAGGCAGTCAGGCTCTCCTCGTACGTCTGGAACGGGCACGGTGATCCCAAAAGCGCCCGGTCCATAACCTTAGGCAATGCCCCGACGAGGTCCCCGGATGAGGAAATATCCACGATGTCCCCCGAGTACAGAGCCCTCAGGGCATCCCCGATAACGCGCATGCCGGAGCGCATACCAGTGGCCGGATCCTCGACGCCATCTGCCAATCCGCCGCATTGTTCGTACAGAAAACGCCAGTGGAACCACGTATGTCCGTCTGAGAGGGCGACGGTCAATCGTTCGGCTCATCAGGGCGGTAGCTCGTCCACGCGTCGTACCACGGGAACCCCCACACATCGGTCTGGACGCGGTATGCCTTGACGATGTGGGGAACAAGCTCCGTCCCTACATAATCCGTGACCTCCTTCCTGAGCAACCACGTCGCAGGATCGTGTGGGCTTTGTCGAAAGGGGAACATGTCACAGTAGTAGACGACCAGATCGTCTGGAGCTGCGCCAACGGCTTCTTCTTGCACCTCAGGCAATCGCGCGACCCATTGATTTTCCATCAGCAAGGCGTAGTCAGCGCTGAATGCCTGCAAAGGATCGTCTGCCGAGCGGCTTGCATCGGTCACCGTGATGTCATATCGGAAGTAATCAGTCGGCGTCGCAGTCATCCCCCCACCAGAGATGACCGACTCGGCGAACTCGTGCGTAAAGACGACCGCAACCTCCGTCATCGTGACACCTGTCACATTGGCGACCCACTGCGATTCCCGCCACACAGCGATCCTTTGATCCTGATGGTCACCAGGATCGGGGTCTCCATGCTGCGTAGCCAGTTCCAACGTCACCGTGACACCCACGGGAGGGACCGCAATGCCACCCACCTGGACAATCAGCGTGCGTTCGGCGGGGTCACTCAGCGCGCCGTTGCGGGTGAGCACGAGATGGGGTAATTCCAGTTTCTAGTGAGAGTAATGAAAGTAAATGGGTCCATGTCAGTTTCAATGACTGGCAGTCCTTCGAGACCGAGGCCCTGCGCCTGGAGCTGGCCTCCGCCCTTGAGCGCCTGGTGCGCGGGCACAGCGCCCAGAGAGCGTACGAATCGGCCATTCCCTACGCGCGGCGCTGGCTGGCCCTAGATCCTCTCCACGAACCCGTGCACCGCTGTCTGATGCAGTTGTATGCCCAGACCGGCCAGCGCGCCGCTGCCTTACACCAGTACCACGAATGTGTGCGGGTTCTCGAAGCGGAGTTGGGTCTCCCACCCTCCAAGGAAACCACCTCCCTTTATGAACATATCCGCGCGCAGCCTGATGGGCAAGCGACTTTTCTCCTGCCCCTTCCCACGCCCAAGCACAATCTGCCGGCCCAGACCACGCCCTTCGTCGGGCGCAGGCACGAATTGGCCGAGATTGAGGTCCGGTTGAACGATCCAGACTGCCATCTGCTGACGTTGGTGGGCCCCGGAGGAAGCGGGAAGACGCGCCTGGCGTTGGAGGCGGCGATGGGCCAGCTCGAGAAGTATGAGCACGGCGTCTTCTTCGTCTCGCTGGCACCCCTCCGGTCGGTGGACGGAATCGTGCCCACGGTGGCCGAGGCCCTCGGCTTCCGCTTCTACACCGGAACCGCGCCTCAGCAGCAGTTACTCGATTACCTGCACCAGAAAAACATGCTGATCATTATGGACAACTTTGAACACCTGCTCTCCCCCCCTTCCATCCCTCCCGCTGGTGGGGAAAGAGCAGAAGGCGACCCCACCCACCAAAGGAAGGCTATCCTCCCCCCCCCCGCTGAGGGGGAAAGAGGGGGGGAAGGTCTGGTGACCGAGATTCTTTGCACACTTTGAGCTGGGCCTGCTGGCTCTGGCAGAGGAAGCATATGCCGAGGCCCACCAATTACTGCAGACAAGTGCCGCCGCTTTCCAGGAGGTGGGGCACCGGGAGTGTAGAAGCTGGGCGCTCGCCCTTCTGGGATACACGGCCCGTGGGGTGGGCCAACTTCACCAGGCACGACAATACCTCTGCGAGGCGCTGCGGACGGTCGCCGATACTGGAGGTATTATGCCTGCGCTTATGTACGCGCTGCCCGCGTCGGCCCTGCTCCTGGCCGACCAGGGCAAGGTGGAACGCGCAGTGGAAATCTATGCCCTGGCGTCGCGCCACCCGTTCGTGGCCAACTCGTGCTGGTTCGAGGACGTCGCCGGGCGGCACATCGCTGCCGTCGCTGCCAAACTGCCGCCAGAGGTGGTTGTCGCGGCGCAAGAGCGCGGCCGGGCACGCGATCTGCAGGCGACAGTGCTGGAACTATTGGAGGAACTGGGAGAGTAACGACATTGTTTGCAGCTTCAAGGGGATCGTCAGATCCCCGCGCCTGGCGCATGGTCGGGGATCTGGCGATCCCCTCTGAGCATCATTATCTGGGAAGGAACTTGTGCCTTGCGGCACCAGCACCAACAACAGTGTCACCACCCAAAAAAAGTCCAAAGTCAGACCGACTTTGGACTTTCAACCTTCAACTTCTTGCTAAATCACAAACGCCCCACCCCTGTACAGCAACTCGCCATCGGCCCAGATTTCTCCACCGTCGCGCATATCGCAGATCATGTCCCAGTGGATGGCGGATTGGTTGTGGCTGCCGGTGTCAGGGTAGCCCATCCCCAGCGCCATGTGGAAACTGCCGCCGATCTTCTCATCGAAGAGGATGTTCTTGGTGAACTTCTGGATGCCGAAGTTTGTGCCAATCGCAAACTCGCCCAGGTAGCGCGAACCCTCATCGGTATCGAGCATCTGCATCAGGTAAGCCTCATTCTTCTTCGCCGAGGCTTTGACAACTTTGCCCGATTCGAAATGCAACTCCACACCCTCGACTTCACGCCCGCCGTGGACTGCCGGATAGGTAAACCGCACCCAACCGTTCGCGCTATCTTCCACCGGACCGGTGAAAACCTCGCCACTCGGCATGTTGTGATGGCCATCGGAGTTGATAAAGATGCGGTCTTTGACGGATAGGGTCAAATCGGCATTAGGCCCAATGACCTTGACCTGCTCGCGTCCCTTGAACCACTGCACGACGCGCTCCTGTTCATCATGGACACGCCGCCACTCCGCGACCGGATCTTCGCGATCACAGAAACAGGCGCCATAGACAAAGTCCTCGTAATCGCGAGTGCTCATATCCGCTTCCTGCGCCGATGAAGGCGTGGGAAAGAGCGTGCCGTTCCATTTTAACTCGCCGGACGCGCCGCGCTCCATATAACGCTGCATCAGCGGGCGCATTGCCTGGTTTCTCAAACGCTGCCGGGCGGGATCGATGCCGCTCAATTCGCGGGTATTATCGGATGCGCGGATGCTAATCAACGCCTCGAACTCCTCAAGCACGAGTTTGTTGACAGGGTCAATGTAGGTCAACTGCGCGTCGTTCGCCGTGCAGAAGAAGATTTCGTCCAGTCCCGGCAAGTGCACAAAGGCCAGCGGATGCCCGCCTCGTTCCAGAACACGCGCGTACACCTCGCGCACCAGATCCGCTGCCGGCGGAGAGGATAGAATCGCCACACGGTCCCCCGGTTGTACATCTACCGAATATTCGACCAACAATCGCGCCATACGCGCCAAACGGATGTCCATAAGTAACTCCTACCAGTGTATTTTTACTAACCTATAATAACCCTTTGGCAACAAGGGTCTCGCGTACAACTTTCCAGGATTTTACATAATCGGGCGACTGCCTATAGGTTTGATACGCATCCATAGCATCCAATGCGTCGCGTAAATCCTTTAATTCCTCGACCATCTGATTCCAGTAGTCGGCATCGACTAAAACAACGGCAGCTCGGTTTTCCTGAGTCAGCACCAAGGGGCCTTCGGTCAATGCAGCTAGAATTTCGGCCTGGCGCTGCCCCACCTCTGATAACGACATAAGTTTTGGTTTGGTATCCATAGCGTCCTCCTCGCGTTTGTGCCACTAATAATAAACGACAAAGCGCGGACGTCAAGGCAAAAAAACTTACCGATCCATGCGTATGAAACTATTTCAACTCCCCTGAATCAGTAGGTTACATAAAAGAGTGGAGAGACTTCTACCTCTCCACTCCACTTGACTATGATACTGCTGTTATGATACTGCTGTCGCGAATTCTCCCACGCCGTACACCTGCTCCCGCTCGCGACGGAATTGGCGGGTGTAGAGGTCATAGTAGTGTCCACGCGCACGGATTAGTTCGCTGTGCGTGCCCATCTCGACGATGCGCCCGGCCTTGAGGACGAGTATGCGATCTGCCCGCTTGATCGTCGAGAGCCGGTGCGCGATAACAAAGCTCGTGCGCCCTGCCATCAGTGCCTCCATCCCGTGTTGGACGTTGACCTCAGTCAGCGTGTCCACTGAACTGGTCGCCTCGTCCAGGATGAGGATGGCAGGATCGGCAAGTACCGCCCGTGCGATACTCACAAGCTGCTTCTGTCCGACAGAAAGCAAGCCGCCGCCCTCGCCGACGTCCTCGTCGTAGCCCTTTTCCATCCCCACGATGAAATCATGCGCGTGCGCCACCTTGGCAGCTTGCGCCACCTCTTCGTCAGTGGCGTCCAGCTTGCCGTAGCGAATGTTGTCGCGGATGGTACCGGAGAACAGGTGCGGCGTCTGCAACACCACACCAATACGTGACTGGATCGCATGTTGCGTCAGCGTGGTATAGTCGCGACCGTCAATGCGGACGACACCCTCCGATGGCTCGTAAAAACGGCACAGCAGGTTGACGATCGTCGTCTTACCGCCGCCCGTCGGCCCGACAATAGCGATGTGCTCGCCGGGATCAACGTGCAGATTGAAATCCGACAACACGTCCTTATCCTCCTCGTAACGGAAGGTCACATCCTCGAACGCTACCTCACCCTGTACAAAGCCGGGGTCGAACGCGCCCTCGCGGTCCACCACGTCGGGTTGGGCATCGATCAACGAGAACACCCGTTCCGCTGAAGCAATCGATCGCTGCATCTCCGCGTATACGCGTGCCAGATCCTGGATCGGCCACATAATGAACGTCAGGTAAGACAGGAACGCCTGGATGCCACCGACGGTGATCGCCGCCTGCGATGTCGCCGTAGCGCGTGCCTGGACACCACCGTACCACACCACCGCCCCGATCCCGAACGCGCCGACGATCTGCACAACAGGCAGGAACAGCGCCGAGAGCCACGCGGCGCGGTACGCGGCTTGATACATCGAGCGCGAGGTGTCGGTGAACTCTTCCAGATTCTTCTTTTCGCGCACGAGCGCTTTGATCACGCGCACGCCAGCGATGCTCTCGTTGTATGCGCCAGTGATCATCGAGTTGAATTTGCGCACGTCGCGGTACTGCACCAGGATATGCTGCCGGAACCAGAACGATACCGCAATCATCATCGGGATGATCACCGCTACGATTAGCGCCAGTTTCCAGTTGATGAAGGACATAAACGTGAGTGAGGTGATGATGTTAAGCACCGCCCACGTCACGTCCACGAAGCCCCAGGTCACCAGGTCAGCGATACGCCCGGAGTCCGAGGTGACACGCGACATAATCCACCCTACTGGCGTCTTATCGAAGTACGAGAAGGAGAGCGCCTGCAACTGGTTGAAGAGCTGCTTGCGCATATCGTACTGCACGCGCTCGCCCAAGACACCCGCTAGATAAACAAAACAGAACACCGCAATCGCCTGGAAGACCGCTAGACCGCCGTAGCGCGTCAACAGTTGTGTCAACCGCGCCGTATCCTTGGCAACGATGCCTTCATCGATGAGCTGCTTGCTCAAGTAGGTGAAGTAGGAGTCAGCGACCGCCGTAAGCGCAATCATCACGACGAATCCTAGAATCCAGCGCCAATACGGTGTCACCTGGCGCAAGATCCGCAGGACCACGCGCCCATTGAACTTCGTCGAGAATTCTTCTTCTTCAAATCCGTAAGTTTGTGCCATTGTTGTTACCTCGTGATACGTAATGCGTAATTCGTGATGCGTGACTCGTAATTCGTAATCCGAAGTCACGCATCACGCGTTATGTTTATGCCAGTGCACCCACCGGTTCGAATGCGAATGCCGGTTCAGCCTCGTCGCACTCAACTTCCTCGGCGACTTCCTCTTCGATGCGCGACTGGATCTCATAGATGTCGTGATAGAGACCAGGCTGCTGAATCAGATCGGCGTGTGTACCAGACTGGACGATGTGTCCTTTGTCGAGTACCAGGATCAGATCAGCGTTCATCACGGTCTGGATGCGGTGCGCGACGATAAAGGTGGTGCGACCCGGAATGAGCACGTCTAACGCCTGCTGAATCTGCTCCTCGGTCTCGGTGTCCACCGATGAAGTTGCGTCGTCCAGTACCAGGATGCGCGGGTCCTTGAGCAATGCGCGCGCAATCGCTACGCGCTGGCGCTGCCCGCCAGAAAGCGTCACCCCCTTCTCGCCGACAATCGTGTCGTAACCATCCGGGAACGTGAGCACGATGTCGTGGATCGCTGCCGCCTGCGCAGCACGCTCGATCTCTTCCTGCGTCACTTCGCGATCCGCCCCATAGGCGATGTTGTCGCGGATACTGCGCGAGAAGAGGAATGGCTCCTGTTCCACAATACCGATGTTGCGCCGCAGCAAACTGCGCGGATATTCCGTCAACTCAACGCCATCGAGCTTGAGACTGCCCTCCTGATAGTCGTAGAAACGCAGCAGAAGGTTGATAATGCTGGTCTTCCCCGATCCGGTGGAACCGAGTAGAGCCACCACATTACCCGGAGCACAGCGGAAGGAAATGTCGTGCAGCACGGCGACTGGCTTCAACGCTTCTTCCTTTTCTGACTCGGCGTCGCGGATGCGGACATCCGATTTCTTCTTATCCTCTTCATCCTGCAAGACCACCATCGGCTCGTAGGCAAAGCTGACGTGTTCGAAGGCAATCGCGCCGCGAATCTGCGTGTCCAGCGGCACCGACCCGGCGATGATGTCTTCACGGTCCTGTTCGATCACATCCGCCACGCGGCGGTAGGAGACCAGACCGGTGGACAC
Organism: Anaerolineae bacterium; assembly: GCA_016934645.1. Next base: position 4,352 of record JAFGSL010000215.1, on the reverse strand, counting down.
CTGCACGATCAGCCGGCCCAGGTTGCGCATCGGCCAGATGATCCAGGTCAGCATACCCATCACGGCGATGTAGGTTCCAACGGTGATCTCACCGCGAACGGCCATCAGCGCACTCACCGCCTGCACCAGGATTGTCTGTGCGGCACACAGAATATCAGATAGTGGCCAGTAAAGCGAGTGCATGATGAGCAGTTTTTTACCTAGGCGATAGCGCTCCCAGTTCTCGCGATCAAACTTGTCGATCTCGTAGGGTTGCCGGGCAAACGCCTTGACGACTCGCACACCGGTCAGGTTTTCCTGGAGCACCGTCGAGAGCTTGGCCTCCTGCTCCTGATAGCGGTTATACGCCTTCGAGACGCGTCCGAAGAACCAGTACGACATCACGACGATAAACGGCATCACCACAATCGCGAGTAACCCGATCTTTGTGTTCATGCGCAGCAGCATCGCGAAGTTGACCACGAAGAGCGCCGCGATCCGCCCGATTCCCAACGCCTGATCCGCGTAGAAGCGACGCATCGCGTCCACGTCCGAAGTGGAGCGCTGGATCAACTCACCGGTCTTGGCATAGTCGTGAAAAGCAAACGCGAGCCGCTGCATGTGATCGTAGAGATAGTCGCGCAATCGGAGCACGATCCCTTCAGCGGTTTTAGCCGACCACACACCACGCAGATAGGCGAAGGTCCCTTCTAGAACGGCCAAGCCCACGAAAGACAGTGCCAACCAGGGCAAATTCTGAGAATTTTGTCCTTCGCCCACTACCGTGTCGATCACGTACTGCACTACACGGTAGTAATACACGCGTATGAACGCCCCCAGGACAATGGCAAGCATCGCGCCGGCGTACAACCAACGGAAACCATCCATCACACGCCACAGTCCCACCAGGCGGTTCTTGTTCACGGTCGACTTCAAATCGAACGATAGTTTTTGTAATAGTTTTGGATCTATGGTTTGGGACATTTTTTCCACCTACAAACATCCTTCTGACATAAAACTGAACACTTGCCAGAGACGCAAAAAGCGAGCGGGTGCTCTTGCGCACTTTGGGCCAACATCAAAGAAAGCCCTCCCCAACATCGTTGAGGCCCGCTCGCCGGTATTACCGTATTGACCGCGATTCCGCCCACCCGCTCCGCCAGTCGACGAATCAGGTCACGGTAAATCACGAAAATGTTTTTTACCTGTGAGAAAAAACGGTCAAAGGGTCATCCCGGCGGCTCGGGACCTCCTGTCACGGAAACGACACGGGTCATGAGAACAACCTCCGCTTTGATCCTGAGATTATAGAACAAGTTAGCCATCGTCAAACCTCCACAACAAAAGTCTGAATGAATAGTCACATGGACAAAACCGAACCGTCGCATGGACGGGCTGCACAGCACCCAACATAATACCATAGTTAGGAAAACTCGCAAGCACATTCAATTGAAGGGTACAGGATTGAAGATTGAGAGAGTTGAGATTTGTTGATTGACGATTTGGGACTATACTGTAAGCAAATACTACGGGAGAACACCGCATGACGAAAACACCGCGCAACAAGCGCCGGACACAACTCTGGATCAGCCTAGGAATGATGCTCCTTCTGTTGCTATGCATCACATCCTCAACATTTGCCACGTTCTACACCGATTTCCTATGGTTCAAGAGCCTGGACTACACCCAAATCTTCACCACGCGATTGACAACCTCCTTGGGACTGACAATCGTCGCCGCACTCATCGCGCTGGCTTTCTTGCTGCTGAACTGGAGCTTCCTGCCGCACTGGATCGCACCGAAGGAGCACTTCACGACGAAAACCTTCAACACTTTCAACGGAACCCGGCGAGGGGCAAACACCGTACAACAAACGCGCCAGCAGACGAATACATATTCCACACGCCCGATTCGGCTGTTCTTCACCGGGGCAGCCATTCTTGCAGGGCTGATCCTCGGTCTAACGTTCAATGGGTTGTGGCGAACCTATTTGCTGGCCAACAACGGCGTCCCCTTTAGCATAGCCGATCCGATTTTCCGCCGGGATATCGGTTTCTACATCTTCACACTGCCGTGGCTAGAGGAACTGCTTACCCGCGCGAAGATATTGGTCGCGCTGACGTTCCTTGGCGTTCTCGGGCGTTACGCAATCTTCGGGCAAACGAAGTCCCGTGCAGCAACTGCCCATATGTCGATCTTGGGCTCGTTGTGGATGGTGCTCATCGGCCTGGGCTGGCTGCTCAACCGCTACGGGCTGCTGCAATCCGCCACGGGCGTGGTCTTTGGTGCTGGGTATACCGATATCAATGCACGGATGCCGCTTTATACAATCCAGGCCGCGCTCTTCTTTACCGCCGCCGCGATCCTGATCCTCAACGCCTTCTTCAGTAGATGGAAGCTGCTGCTCATCGTCGGCGTGTTCTGGTTGGCGGTTTCGGCGCTTGGACCAGGCTATCCCGCCGCCGTACAGCAATTCACCGTTGAACCCAACGAATTCATCGTCGAAAAGCCCTACATCGAGCACAATATCCGTTACACCCGTTATGCCTACGGTTTGGATCAAATTATGGAACAGACGTACACAGGCACGGGAGTCCTGACAGCCGCAGAGCTTGAAACCAACGCCGACATTCTTAACAACGTGCGGCTATGGGATTACCGTCCGCTGCTCCGCACCTATAGCCAACTCCAGGAAATCCGCCTCTACTACAGCTTTAACGAAGTGGATATCGACCGCTATACAATCGATGGACATCTGCATCAGGTGATGCTCTCTGCGCGCGAAATGGATGTGGACGACTTAGCCGAACAGGCTCAGACCTGGATCAACCAGCATCTGATCTTCACCCACGGCTATGGACTTGCACTGAACTACGCCAACGAGGTGAGCCGCGAGGGCTTGCCCAACCTGGTCGTGCGCGACATCCCGCCGGTCAACAAAACGCCAGAACTCCAGATCGACCGTCCACAGATTTACTTCGGTGAATTGACCAAAGACTACGTCATCATTAACGCCAAAGAAGATGAATTCGATTATCCGCAAGGCGATGCCAACGTCTATTCGCGCTACGACGGTCCCGACGGCGTCGCACTGGGCAGCTTCCTAAAGCGCATGCTCCTGGCGACGCGTTTCGGCAGTACGCAGCTTCTTCTCTCGCCGGCGCTCAATAGGGACAGCCGCGTTCTCTTCCACCGCACCATCCACGAACGCGCAGAGACCATCGCGCCGATGCTGTGGTTTGACGAAGACCCCTACCCCGTCATCGCCGAGACCGCCGACGGCGGCACTGGCATCGTCTGGCTGCTTGATGCCTACACCTGGACCGACCACTTTCCATACTCCGAGCCGTTAGGCGGCATCAATTACATTCGCAACAGTATCAAAGTCTCCATCGACGCCTACACGGGCGGAATCACCTTCTACTTGATCGATCAAAACGACCCCATCGCCGCCACGTATGCGCGTATCTTCCCTGACCTTTTCAAGCCAGTGGAAATGATGCCGCAAGCGCTGCGCGACCACTGGCGTTATCCCGAAACATTATTCATTTACCAGTCGAACATGTACGCCACCTACCACATGCGCGATCCGCAAGTTTTTTATAACCGCGAAGACCTGTGGGACATCCCGCAGGAACTGGTCGAAACCGCCCAGCAAGCCATGGAACCCTACTACGTCATCATGCGCGCGCCTGGATCCGACCAGGTGGAATTCATGCTCATTCGCCCCTATACGCCCAAACAACGCCAGAACATGGTCGCCTGGCTCTACGCTGATTGCGATGGCGACGATTACGGGGAACTGAGCATCGTCAAACTCTCCAAAGACAAGCTGGTGTACGGGCCATTGCAGGTCGAGGCACGCGCCGATCAGGACCCGCTCATCTCGCAACAACTCTCATTGTGGAACCAACGTGGCTCGCGGGTATTGCGTGGCAACTTGCTCGTCATCCCAATCGAGGATACCTTTCTCTATGTCGAGCCACTCTACCTTGAAGCCGAATCAGGCCAATTACCGGAGCTGATACGCATCATCGTCGCCTACGATGATCGTGTCGTTATGGCGGAGACGCTGAGCCAAGCTCTGCTGCAAGTCCTCAACGGCGATGAGGATGTTACAACGCCTGTAACAACAGAAGGCGATCTGGAGACGCTCGCCGCCCAGGCCTGGGAACACTATCAGGCCGCACAAACCTGTCTCGAAGCCGGCGATTGGACATGCTACGGGCAAGAACAAGCCGCACTGGAAGAAATCCTCCGCGCTATGGTGGAGGAGTAACGATTCTAGACTCAGTAGATCGAAAATCTACGTTCGTAGTAACCACTTTAGTGGTTCTTTTAACGACTAAAGTCGTTACTACGAGCCAAAATTG
>JAFGSL010000214.1 GCA_016934645.1 Anaerolineae bacterium | reverse complement strand
TACCACGATGATGTGGACATGCAGACTGCCTACTCGTGGGCATTCGGGGTGATGGCGGAATCGGATATCGCCGTGACGCCGCCCACACTTGAAGCGACGCTGGACACCGGGATGACTGCCGCCCAACTGATCACAGTGAGCAACGTCGGCAGCGAGAATCTTATCTGGCAACTGTCCGAAGCGCCAGATGTGACCTGGTTGACGGTGGATTGGGAGACCGTGATTGGTCTGCCGGTTCTCACGCCCCCTGGCAACGCTGACACGGCGACGGTGCTGTTTGATGCGGCGGATCTGCTACCCGGCGTCTACACCACCACCCTCTTGATTTCGAGCAATGATCCCGACCAACCGATTGTCTATCTTCCTGTCACACTGACGGTGCCGTGTCACGCAGCGGTCATCACATTCCTGACGAGCAATAGTCCTGTGATGCTGGGAGCACCAATGCACTTCACGACGACGGTCACTGGTAGTACGCCCATCTCCTACACGTGGGACTTCGGCGGCGCGGGGATACGTGGCGGGACAGATGCCAACCCGACCTTCATCTACGCGGCAGCGGACATGTACACCGTGACGCTTACCGTGGAGAACGCCTGCGGCACGGACACGGAGCAAATCGTTGTGACGGTGGAAGAGGAACCGTGCGAGGCGGCGGCCATCACGTCCCTGACAAGCAACACTCCTGTTATGCTGGGTGAGACGACGCACTTCACGACGACGGTCACTGGTAGTGCGCCCATTTCCTACACCTGGGACTTTGGCGGCGCGGGGATACGTGGCGGGACAGATGCCAACCCAACCTTCATCTACGCAGCGGCGGACACGTACACCGTGACGCTCACTGTGGAGAATGACTGTGGGATGGATACGGAAATTCTTGTCGTGGATGTGGAGCTGTCCACCTACGAGATATTCCTCCCGTTGGTAATGCGTAGCTTCACGCTATAGCTACAGACTAGGCTTGGGGCCATTTGCCGTGCTGTATTCTGCGTATCCATCTCGGTTTACGCGGAATGCAGCACGGCATCTAGGGGTTCATAAAAGTATAACTTCCCAAAAAGGCCATGGCCGGTCTTTGACTGTCCATCGGAGGGCAGCATAACGTTATGAACAATCCATACACCTGGCAAACACATGCGCTGGAACAACTCAGCCGACACTTCGCCGCTGAACCAGATGCGAAAGCTTTCGTATTGACCGGCTCACTCGCTGCGGCGGATACCACACCGGATTTCTGGAGCGACGTTGACGTTAAGATCATTCTGGACGATCAGGCGATCGAACGCTACTCCACATCACCCACATGGTTGCAACCCTTTGGACAACTGGTGGGGGTGGAGCGGCACACCGGCTCCTTCACCAAAACCTTGCGCGTGTGCCTGGAGGGATTCAAACGCTTCGATCTCGTGTTTATCCCTGAGTCGGCGTTGCAGTCTCTCACGGCAGGTGACAAACCGCTTTTTCACCAACCATGCACCATCGTCTGGTCGAGGTTGCCGGGGCTTGAAAAGCATATCGCTCCATCTCCACCGGCTATCACTTATGAAAATATCACCAGCACCACGATAGCGAACATGGCCGATCACTTCTGGTTCAAAGCCGCGGTCGCCATAACCAAAGTGATGCGGAGCGATCTACTGATTGGATTGCACCTGGCTCTGGACTTAGCGCGAGATTGTCTGGTGCTGCAAATGCTCCGGCGTGACCAGGCGCTACGTACCACAATTCATCGTACAGGGGGATGGGGTAATGCATGGGTGGAACAGCTTTTGTGGGATAGCCCGGAGCATTCTGAGGTTCAAATACTCGACCTGATTGCGCGGAGTTGTACGAGCTTTGATGAACTGGCTGCGATGTTATCGCCTGGGTATACGCAGCGATGGCCGCTTCTCTCGCCGGCCATCGCTCGTGCTAAAAGCATGTTGGAGAAAACCCGGATGTGAACGTCAATGCGTCACAACAATCGTTCCAGGTTTACAAAGGGAACCAGGGCAAACTCCTTGCCGCCCAGGTCTATCTGGACTCCTGGCAGGCGCGCACCTGTTTCCAATTGAACCAGGCTTTTGGGGATGTCGGACACGGTACCTGAAACGCCTGTGTATGGTCCGCGCAACACCCGCACACGGCTGCCAACGATCAGCGGGGTTTCTGGATTCACAGGCGTAGCACCGCGCGCCGGCATGGGAACCATCACGTAAGGGCGCTCGGTTCCCCAACGATACCGCATCCGCCCGCAAACCGATACTTCGCGGCCATCCAGCGAGCGCAGCAGATCGAAGAACGCTTGGGACATCGGCGCCGTGCTGATGCCTTCGGTGGTTACGATGGGAAATTCGATGGTTTCGAGCAGGGGAACCATAGACGGTGGAATCCCGCCCACGATCATCCCGCGCACCTGCATCTCGATGGCTTGCTCTAACGTCTCTTCATCAAAGTGCGATCCTCCGACCAAAATCGCGCCTTGAGCGGCAGCGTCGATGTGCTTGGTTCGAATGGGATGGCGTGGTGCACGCACCACCACTCGCAACACGCCGAAGGCTTCTTTGCCGTTTCCCCAGCCCATTTGCATAAACGCGCCGGTCGCTTCGATGACCACACCCTCCGTTGCTGAGGCTTCAACGACCAGCCCGGGGACCACTGCCGCGACATGGACTGTCTGCGGTTCAGCTTCCAACAGCAGCCGCCCGCGTCCGCTGCCCATAATCGCGCCGCTGATGGGGGCGCGGCACACCTGCCCGCCAAGTCCGCCGCGCGAGGCCAATACGTCACCTTCGGCAACCGCTGCCCCACGATTGACCTTCAAATACGCTTTGACTTTCTTGACTGGCACTTTCAGCTCGCGTGCTACATCGACGATGCAAAAATTAGCCGGTTCCACCGTCTGCGCGACGACGCGCGCCGGTTCGACCGCTTCGCCGAGGCGCACCAAAACCTCGCCGGGACGCGGCAATCGCCGGGGGATGCGCACCGTTGTCAGGGGATTGACAATACTGTAAGGGATGAACATCCTAACCTCCCACGTCCCAAATCCATCCGTGCAGCATGCGCCGCCGGCTCTCTGGATCCTCGGGCAGGGTCAGGGGACGTCCACGTGCATCCACGATTAGCCCTACCAGACCCCCGATGGCCTGTACCTTTCCGCCGCGTCCAAAGCCCAGACCCACGTCGAAACGCCGGTTGGGACGCAGTTCCAGGGTGGCTTTCTGGCCAGGTAGCAGTGGCCAGATTTCGATGTCGCCGTAGCGCGCTTCAACGTCCAGCATACCACCATCCTCGTAGGTGATGCGCATCCGCATCACCACCTCGCCCGGGCGCGCTTTGCCCATAGGCGAGATAACGGTGCCCAGGGAAACGAGGACACCCGATCCAGACGCGCCTGCTTCCAGTGCCGAGGCTGCAGCCAAGGGTTTCAGACCAGCTACCGCTCCCAGTGCGGGTGCGGCGCGGTTGACGTCCAGCAGGATGGTGGAAATGCCGGTCGGCTGCAGCCCGTCCAGGGTAATCAAAAGCGCCTGCCCAGGACGCGGCATGTGGACCAATCCGCCGCCGGAAATGAGAATGGGATCGACACCGGGCAACATTCCCGGCACAGCATTGATTTCACCGGCATCCCATGTCGGGCGCGCCACATTCAACGCCGAATGCAGCATTTCCCGTACTACAGCTTGTTCCACCCACAATTCACGCGGATCTTGTGGAACGGTCCATGGGCGTAACTCGCGGTTGTGCAACAATACCAATAATTCCTCTTCTTCCATCTCTTCGGGCAGCCATTGCAGCAGCGATGCCGCGTCATGCTCCTGGATCCACTCCAATGGGCCGTAAGCGATGCCCTTGTCATAAATCGTCACATACGAGCGATCCTCGAAGCTGGCGGCCACCGTCGTCGTCGCCGCGCCTACATCGACGCCCAAGACGCCGCGATCAGCGCGTCCCGCGCCGTTGCCTTCACGACGACAAAGGTAGTTCACGACGCGCGCGAAAGCGGTTGCCGTGGGCAGCAGCGGGAGACGGCTCCAGGTAAGCAGGGTTTCCGCGCCGGGGGCTGTGTTCATACGTTCGTCGACGTAGAGTTGCTCCAACGCGCTTTGCGCCGGTCCGAGATGTTCGGTATCGACCGTGGGATGGACGTTGTCTACGACCTCGACGTGCGTGATATCCCCCATTAGTTTGGTGATTTGTGGGCGCAGCCCGGTGTTGCCAGCGTAGAGCACGACTGGGCGCTGCTCACGCTCCAACATCGAAGCGGCTAACGCGATAGCGTCGGCCAGCTCCATCACCGGGCGGCGCGCACCGCCATCGACGCCACCGACCAAGAGCACCACGTCGGGTGAAATGTCACGCACTGTGCGTGACCACGTCGTCTGCGGAGAATTGAGGCTCCCCTCGCGCGATAGGACCGTCTTGATGGTGGCGTAGGTTCCGCTGGCGGCACGGCGCGCGCTTTCCAAGCTCATCTCCCGCACCAGGCCGGCGATAATGATGCTCAGGGGTTCGGGCGCGCTCAAAATGACTACGAAGGCATCCACTCCCTCCAGACCCTGCTGCGGGGTGATCAAACGACCGGATGCATACAGGGTGCGTCCCGTGATCTGCTCAAGCTCCTCGAGTGCGTTGACCACACCCACGCTCAGATCGTCCCAGGGGGGATTGATTGTCGTTAGGGTTTCTGCCTGCGCCACAAAGCGGTAGCGACCTTCCACGCTTTCCAGGAGCAGCAATTTGGTGAAGACTGTGCCGCAATCTGCGACAAGGATCGATTCTATGGTGCGCTCTTCAGCCATCCATCAGCCCCCTATGAGAGAAAGCGCTGCTCTGAGCACCGCCGACCACCGTTCAACCCACAACGTCAATCCTGTTGTGATGGCGCCGGCAAAAGCCGCCGCTAGTGCGACAATGATGAAGAATTCGCCAACACGACGCAACGGCGACAGCTGTGTGGAGATCGCCAGCGCGGTCTCGCCGTTTTTGCTGGTCGGGCGCGGGGAAAAGACGAGCAACGCCGCAATCGTGCCGCCCACCATTACGATACCCCGCACGAGTCCCCACGGCAGATTGTCCAGCGTCACCGCCGCACTGGTCGTCACAATCTGCGGGAACAATGTCCCAAGCAGTGCACCGCCAATGGCGACACCAGCTCCCGTACCGATCAGGTAGCCCATCGGGATATTGCCAAGTACGGATAGGCGTCTTAATGATTTGGATGCAGAAAAGCTCTTGAAGATGAGCAGGATGCCCAAAAAGACGGGGACGAAGTAGTAGATTTGGATGATGAGCGTGTCTGCCTCGCGGGCTGCGATGAACCAATCAAGCAGCACCACCTTTACGACGACGCCCATCACATAGCCAGCGCCGCTTCCCACGAGCAAGGCCAGCATCCAGCGATAGAGGACGTTGTCGCCAAGCAGGTAGCTGAAGATGACCAACGTCACCAATGCGCCCACAATCAAACCAATGATGTCGATGCTCATGACGTTAAGAGGCCCCCTTCTTGCCCAAAGCTAAGTAGTAGAATAGACCGAAGAGCAGCAAAGCCAGCGCTGCCCAATGGGTCAACATCAGCGCGTTGAGTTGGCTGTCGAGGATGCTGCTTGTTAATAACCGGAATTGCTGATAGGCCGCCACATCAGGAAGTCCCACCATCCAGCCTACTACCGATGACGTTTCGAGGTAGGGCATCGCCAACGGCGCAGTCGCCGCGTTGACGGCCATAGCCATTGGTAATGCCTGTGTAGCGTTATTCTGCTCCACCCACCATCGCAGACGCTCAGCGCGGCCAGCCAAAACGACAATCATCTTGGCCTCCGCCGGTTTGCTCAGGAATTGCGCTACTCCGTTCGATGAGCCGGACAGGTAAGCGGTCTGACCTGCCGGTAGGCTATTGGTGAGGTCCAGAGGTTCGAGTAGACCTTGGATCAGACCGGTTCCTTCAGGCAAAGTGCTTACCACTATCATCTGCGCATTTCGATCCGCGAGATGCTGCATCACCGCTTCGGCCAGGGTCGTCATTTCACCTGCTTCTGCCGGGCCGTACTCCATGGCGACGATCACCGTGTCTCCCGACTCTAGTGCATCAATGGCCTTGCTGAGGTGCTCGATATGTGGCTGGATGATCGCCTGTGATAGTGGTATGTTATTATCCCACAGCAGACCGAGCACCGTCACGGCGAGCAGGATCACGGCCACGATCAGGCGTGTTGCCAATTGGCCCTTGCCGGAACGTGTACGGTGTTGCGCGACCGGGCGTTGTACGCTGCGAGGTTGTTCGAGTAGTTTTTGCCAGAGTTGCGCCTGGGCTACGATGGATTCCGGAATCGCTGGCGGCGGCGCGGGTTGGAAGTCCGTGGGCATGTCCATCGCTAACCCACTCGGAAGTACTCCACGTAAACCGGCCAGCGGGCCTTCGGTTTCCGCCAGTTCAAGGGGGCGCTGCTCACCTTTGGCGGAAGGCACTGGGCGCAATTGCTGCACCCAATCGGGAATTTCTGCACGGACCAACCCTCCTTCTTCTGGGGGAGGAACGTCAGCGCCCGGCATCATCATTTCGGGCAGAGGCGGCAAAGGCCCAGTTCCCGGTGGACGCAATCCTTGTAGCCAGCTCGGCACTTCGGCCCGCACCAGAGACTCGTCCTCAGATACACGTTCGATGAAGGCGGCCTCTTCCTCAACCGAACTCGGGGCAGAAGGTTTTAGTCCCTTGAGCCAGTCCGGTATTTCGCCTCCTTCGAGCACCGGTTCTTCGTATTCTTCCTCAAATGTGCCAGAAGTTGCTTCGCTGGGGACAAAGGCGGGGTGCTCCTGTTTGAGAGCTAATTCTTTGTCCACCGCTGTCACACCCTTGAGCCAATCCGGTGTGGTTGCAGTAGCTGGCGACGGTTCCTCAGGTGCTGCCTCGGTAAAGATAGGGCTTTCTGTGGCAAAGGGAGTGGGTCGCTCTTCTTCGGCAGGCGTTTCAGTTACCAATCCTGCAAGCCAATCCGGTAAGTTGTCTGCAGTTTCGCCTGGAGCTGGCGAAGCTTCTTCGCCCTCTGTAGATACCTGTGGTTGTTCTGGAATAGGTTCCTCGGCCATAACGCCAGCAAGCCAATCTGGCACAGCGGTCTCAGGCGCAATCTCCTCGTCCTCCGGCTCCGCGGTGAAAACAGCACCTAGCGGCTCTTCCTCTTCCTCGCTATAAATGCCCGCGAGCCAATCTGGCAAACCGTTAGCAGCTTCACCTGTCTCGTCTCCCGTTTCCTCTGGTTCCGTTGTGGAGATGGGGACCTGTAGTTCGCCTTCTTCTTCGCCGTAAATGCCCGCAAGCCAATCTGGTAAACCACCAGCAGTTTCTTCTGCTTCGGATGTAACTTCTGCGGCAGGCGTGATAGTCTGCGGCTCGATCTCTTCTTCGTATATCCCCAGGAGCCAATCAGGTGTGCCTGATTCAGGCGCGCCTGATTCAGGCGCACTTGCCTGAGGCGCTTCTTCCGGTTTCGCAACAGCCGAGGGGGTGGGGACAGTTTCTACCGCCGGATGCGCCGGTTTCTGAATCTTGACTGGCTCGGGATGAGATGAAGCGGGCATGCGCGGAGCAGCCGATACTGTACCTGGTTCTGCACCTTTCATCAGCCAGGCGGGAAATTGACCCGCGTCGGACGGTTCGCCTGCTTCCTGAGTTGGCGCGAATTCCTCGGCGTTCTTCGACAGCCACTCGGGCAGCGGTTGTGAGATGGGGGCTTCACCGGGGGGCGTTGGTACGGCGGTTGCAAGCAGCCACTCGGGGAATTCGGCGCGCGGTTCTGCGGCGAAGTCCGGTGAACTGGGCGCAGGTTCAGCAGGCGCGACAGCCTCCCATGCCGATGAAGGCGGAGCCATCTCGAAGATGTCTTCCACTGATGCAGTGGCGGGTTCTTCGGGCGTCAAATCGGAGAGCCAATCTGGTAGTTCTTCCAGGACAGGTTCTTCTTCCGCTGCTTCTTCCAAGCCGCTTGCGGCTAAACTGCTTGCAGTTAAATCGCTTGTAGCTTCTACTTCTCCCTCGGCCGTTTCATCTTCGAGCAGGCCGGCTAGCCAATCTGGCGTCGCGTCGGCAGCGGTCTCTTCCGGTTCAGCCGCCCCTGGCGCGGAGGTGTCGCCTGTCAGTTCGGAAAACCAGTCAGGCAATTCGGAGAATGCAGATTCTTCCTCCGGGGTGGATTCATCTACCGAGAAGATATTTGACGTCTCATCCGTGAGATTGTCGGCGGTGTCACCCGTGAGGCTGGAAAGCCAGTCCGGGAATTGATCTGATGGTGTTGGTTCTGCTGCGCTGGGCGTCTCTGTCGATTTCCCGAGTGATTGTTCTGTCAATTCCAACAGCCAATCTGGCAGTTCCTCCGGTTCGAGCGCACCTTCTTTGGCCGTCGGTAACGTGGGGAGCGAAATACCCTTCACACCAGCGGGTGCTTCTTCTGCTGCCGGTTTGGGTTCTTCGGGCAATTGCATTTCGCCAGACAGCAGGCGCGTATTGCACTGGCTACAAAAGACATTGCCGATCGGGTTCATTGTCCCACACTCGGGACAACGAATGCGCGTTTGCGGTAACGTTGCGCCGCATTGGCTGCAAAAGAGGCTGCTATCCTGATTTATCTTGCCACATTTAGGACAACGGACCATATTCACACTCACTCATCGCTGTGCGGCCGGTCAATGCCTAAGAGAATCCGCAAGGCGGTTAATGTGACGCCCAGGGCGACTCCCATCACGAGTCCGCGCATCCCCGCTGTTGCCAGGGTGTTGACTCCCTCCCGGAGCACGACGAAAACGCGCGGATATACACTGTAAGCGACGGTCGTCAGCAGGATAATGCCCGCTGCAATTACGAAGATGACCGCCCCCGCCGTGCGCCGTGCGCGTAAGATGCGCATCCCCGCCACAATCAATGTCACTGCGGTCAGTGCCAGAAGCGCGGATTCACCAGGAATCAACACTGCGCTGAGCACCTGCTGCGTCCAGGCTCCTTCGGCACCTTGCACGAGTACCAGTATCAGCGTGCCGATCGCCGACAGGACTACTAGCAGACTGGTGAACTTCTTTTTCCGGGCACTGGTCAGTCGTAGAAGGTGGACGAACACCAGATTTAGATAGGCGACGATCAGGGCGAAGGCGGCTAAAATCATGGCCCAGCGCAGCAAAATCACATCACGCAGTGTTACAAGAAAGTCCAGGGGCAAAAGGTAGCCAAGCAGGATCAGGATACCTGCCAGCATCGCCATAATTGTTGGGAGAAAGCGCTTGAACATCTAGGTTCCTCCTAACCCGGCGAGCGAGATCAAAGCCCCGCCGAGGATACCGGCAATCACCAACCAGCGCAATACATTCTGCGTCCATAGGCTTGCTGATCCCGCAGAACTTTGCGACACTGCCGCGCTGCCGGCAAACATATCCTCACCCATGATCAACTGTTCCTGATCCAGGGCCGGGTATAATGCGCCTAGGCCCTGAGGTAATGTTGTACCACCGGAGGAGTGGATGCCGCGCTTTTCGGCAGCGGTTGTCAATAGGGTAGCCTCTTGGGTGATGGCCCCTAAGATGATGTTTGAGCTGATTCCACTATCGGAAACGTAAGTCGCCGTCATCGCCGCATACGTGACGGGCGAAGTTGCCGTGAACTGCACTGCCGCCGATTTGTAGAGATCAGCGCTGCCAAGGCGCGTATACGCGCGCCGCATCCAATCACCTGCCAGCAGATAGAGTGTGGGGTCACTAGTGGTGATAAGCGGGGGGGTGTCGTAGACTGCCGACAAGTCGATCAACGCGTTCAAGCCTTGCAGCGCCGCCACGGAGGTCATTGCGTCCTCGCCGATGAGGCTGCCGTTGCCGAGCGCAACGTGGATGGACGCACCTTCTTCGGCCACACGCCCAACCTCGTCAGCCAGAGAAGGGAAGACTGAAACCGAGCCCGTTGGCGGTGACTGGTTACGATAGCGCATCCCGTAGATCGCAAAGGTAATCGCAGCCACCAGGACAAGCCCCAGGGCCATCATCTGCATCAGGGTCTGGTTTATCATCTACCGCACCTCACCCGCGCGTAAGTTGTCCTCAAGCTGGCGTAGCGTTTCCGGTTGTTCCAGCGCCTCGGCGAACAATGCGAGGTTTTCACCGAAAAAGGGGGCCAACATCCACAACATTTGTCCGCCCACAAATCCCCACGCCTGAAGCACGCTCAGGAACGGAAGCGCCACATCTGCAAGGCCGCGTTCTCGAATCGCGGTTGCCCACCGCTCGATCTGTTCTGGGGGGACGTGTTCATACTCCATTGAGTATTCCTTCCATTGTTTACTTTGCGATACGTGCCGCGCCCCTGTCAATAACTAATATTAGACGTAGATAAAGTTATTGTATCACAACGCAGAAGTATGTGCAAATAGGCTTCAGGTCACGCGAAATGTTACCGAATTGAGTGCGATTGGCTTGACAAATGGCGGTTGCCGTTCGTCGTACGGCGGTTATACTAGAGCCTATGTGGCGGCGATGGGCTTTGATCCTGGGAATGATGAGCATCCTGTTCGGATGTGGCCGTTCTGCGTCTTCCGTGCCCTCCATAATCCCGGAGCGGGCGCCGCTGCACACGCCGACGACCATCCCTGCGATGGTGGAGGCGCAGCCTTCATCCGCGCCCGCCATTGATCCATGCCCGGCACGGCGCGATGTCGCGTTCCCGGAGCGTCCGGAAAACTTCGACGACTACGCTGAGGTACTGCGCACCTACCTGGCCGAGGGTGGTGATTCCAAGCGCATCCCCGCGCTGCTCGCTCAATGGGAAGCAAAGGTTACAACCGGTGAAACGCTTGTCCGTGCCGATCTTGACGGCAACGGGATCGCGGATAGCATCGTCGCTTTCGTCAATCCGGCGAGTCAGGCTCCTGAAGCGGAGCTCCACCCGCCCGAAGGGGTACTGGCAATTTATACCTGCCGTGAAGGAACAGTGCGCTCGCTCTACACCTACGCGCCGGGCGCGTGGTTTGGCCTTAATCTCGTTGGCGCGGAGGATGTGACCCAAGATGAGCTGGTTGACCTGGTTTACACCGAAATCGCGTGCGGCGCGCAGACTTGCTGGCACACGCTGCACGTTTGGTCGTGGGGTGGGCGGGATTTCCAGGAACGTGTCGGGGATACTTTCACGTTCATTGATGCTACCTTTGCGTTGCAAGATGGGCAGATTCTCGCCGGAATCGGCGGAGCCAGTTCTGTCGATGCTGGTCCACAGCGCTCGGTGACGACGACTCTGGCCTGGGGGAGCGATCCCACACCTGTAGGCGCGTTCACCGTCACGGCAACCGTTGCAGGGCCAGCGATTTATCGTTATCACGTTTTCCGTGACGGTGATGAAGCGTTGTTTGCCGGGCGTTACGCGTACGCGCTTGATGCTTATCTGCGCATGTATAACGATAAAACGTTGAAAGCCTGGGCTGTTCACATCAGTCGTGATGAAGAAGAGCAATGGTTCACCGCTCTCACCGATTGGCGGTTGCTCCTGCTGGAGCTCCGTTTGGAGAATGAACCGAACGCCCAAACCTACTATGAGCGCTTGATGGACGACTTCCCACCGGGAACCGTCGGATATGCTGTCGTTGCGATGGCACAGCGCTTTTGGGGCAGCCACACCGTCCATAGGGATATGGCGCTTGCCTGCGCCGAGGCGATCCGTGCGTCTGAGGCACAGGATGTATTGGATTTTCTCAACAGCTTTGGGTATGCCAATCCAACATACACATGGACTGATTTGTGTCCATTCACAACACAGTAGCAATTAGCAGTCAGCAATTAGCGAAAAGCTGACTGCTCACAGAGGTGATTAGATGTTACAAGATACCTTCTACCAACAACTACAAGAATTGCCCGCCTTTCGTGCGTTGCTGCGCGCGGTCGAGGCGGATTTCTACGTCGATCTTCCAATGCCCGCACCGGTACTCGACCTGGGATGCGGCGACGGACATTTCGCAGAGGTGTTACACCGCGAGGCTTTCGCTCACAAGCTGGACATGGGGTTGGATCCGTGGATAGGACCGCTGCGCGAAGCTCGCGCCCGCGACGCGCATCGCATCCTCACCCACGCCGATGGTGCGCGAATGCCCTTCCCGGACGCGCACTTTGCCACCGTCATCAGCAACTCTGTGCTGGAGCATATTCCCGATGTGGAGCCGGTGGTACGCGAGGTCAGTCGTGTGTTGCAACCGGGTGGCGCCTTCTACTTCTGCGTGCCGGGGCCGAACTTCCGGCAGTTTCTCTCCGTGGCGCGGATATTGGACGCGCTGCGTCTGCGCAGCCTCGCCGAAGCCTACCGCCATCTCTTCGATCGTATCTCGCGTCACCGCTACTACAATACGCCCGAGGAATGGATCGAGCGTCTATCCCGCGCCGGACTGCACGTGGAATGCTGGTGGAGCTACTTCTCGCCGGCAGCGTTGGCCGCACTGGAATGGGGACATCCGCTGGGACTGCCCTCCATCCTGGCGAAGAAGCTGACCGGGCGCTGGTTACTTGTTCCCACGCGTTGGAACCTGGCCTTCACTGCTGCTCTTCTGCGCCGCTACTACGAAGAACCACTCCCTGAGCAAGGCGCGTATCTCTTCTTCATTGCGCGTAGGATGCAGGATGAAAGAAACAGGAAGCAAGGGGCAATATTAGGAAGGAGTGGGAGAAATGGAACAGAGATGGAAGAGTTATGAGCAATGGATGGCGCAGGTACCGGAAAGCATTAAGTGAGATCCGCTATGGAACTTCCAGGTTTATCCGAAAACACTCTTTCTGGCTGACCTGGTGTGGGAGGATACAAACGGGTGGATGTCGGACCCACGCAGAAAAGAAATCGCTAAGCAGTTGATCAGAAGCGCGGGATCAGTCTGCGCGAATCTCGAAGAAGGACATGGCCGAGGTTTCGGGAAAGATAACGCTTATTTCCAACGTGTTACTTTAGGTTCTGCCCGCGAATCTCGAGGTTGGTACTATCGAGCACGGCATCTACTGGATGCAGAAGTGCTCCAACATCGTATACGTTTGCTCGATGAAATCATCGCTGCCCTAGTCCTCTCTTGCAATCAGCAACGCGAGTTCACCAAACCTAAACTTTAGTCCCGCATCCTGCATCCTGCATCCTGACTCTTGCATCTTGCTCGCCCTACTGTACAATGCCGTTGTGCTTAAAAAATGGCGTGTAATTGCTATCATCATAGTGTGGATTGCATTCGGCGCGGCAAACTTGCTCCGCGCGGGGATGACGGTCTACATTGCGCCCGCGCTTGCCGAGTATCCGCCCTCACTGTCGCTGCCGTTGTTGGCGAGCGTGTACGGGTTATGGGGCGTGATCTTTCTGGCCGCCGCAGTCATTGCCTGGCGACGTAAGAGCATTAGTAGTGGCACACTTGGCCTGGCATTGTTGTATCAAGCTGTTTTGTGGATTATGAACCTGTTGAGTTACCGTTCCACGTATACCCGCAGTCTCTGGCCCCGCGACTTGTTCCTGACCCTTATCTTTCTCGTGCTTGTCGCGCTCCTGGCCGGTTATGATCGGCTGTTTAAGAAGAAGGCCTGAGCACAGTTTTTGTAACTTTCAACTTGCAACCTGTAACTATTTGTCGAAGGAGGATATTTATGACATACGAGCCCCAACGCTGGAGATTGGATGATTTGCTTGCGCCGGTCGGAACGCCGGAGGTGGAACAGCATTTTGTGGATATGGAGACTCGCCTCGGTGAGGTGGAAGCCCTGCGCGATCAGCTCGCGCCTGATATGGCCGAAGATACTTTTCTCGATCTTCTTGCCCGTTACGAACAACTCTACGCCGACGCGGGACGGTTGATCGCTTATGCCTATCTCTGGTTCTCGGAAGACATCGCCAATCAGGATGCGCTGGCTTTTCGCGGGCGCGTGCAACAGTTCATCGCCGATGTACAAAACCGCACGCTCTTCTTCGAGCTGTGGTGGAAGGCGTTGGACGACGATGCGGCGGCGCGGTTGATGGCGCATAGCGGTGATGTGCGTTACTACCTGGAAAGCCTGCGCCTCTTCAAGCCGCACACGCTCAGCGAAGCCGAGGAGAAGATTATCAACATCAAGGACGTCAACGGCATCCAGGCCGTCAAGACGCTTTACGACATGTTGACCAACGCCTTCAAGTTCCACCTCACCGTCGACGGCGAGGAGAAGGAGTTGACGCGCGGGCAGTTGTCGTTCTACGTCACCAGCCCCAACCCCGACCTGCGCGCGGCGGCGTACCAGGAATTGTATCGCGTTTATGAGACCCAGGCTGATGTGCTGGCTTACGTCTACGCTGCCCGTGTGCGTGACTGGCAGGCCGAAAACCTGAAACTGCGCGCGTTCGCCAGTCCGATCAGCGTGCGCAATCTCGAAAAC
>JAFGSL010000213.1 GCA_016934645.1 Anaerolineae bacterium | reverse complement strand
GCCGACGCGCTCCATCCGCTCGCGCGGGCGTTCGTCGTGGGGCATTTCTTTGACGGTCAGATAGGTCATCGTTGGGTTCTCCCTTCTCCATTCGTGGTCGGCAAGCGTTGCACCAGCGTTGAGTGTAGCGAAAGCTGAAGGGTTGTCAAGCGGGCTTTTACGTTTGATTTTTGTTAAATTACGTCTAAAATTTACCAGTAGGCGCTCATCACATAAACGCATTACGTATCACGCATCACGTATCACGTGACAAATTCTTAACGCTGAAGAGGAGAATAATGTCGAGAAAATTGAGATTTGGTCTGATCGGATTGGGCGAAATCGCCTATAGCTCTACCGGGCACGTGCTCCGGCAGACCGCCAACGCGGAGATGATCGTGGGGATGGATCCCGTGGCGGATATCGCTGCCTCCTACGAGGCGACATTCGGCATCCCGTGTTCCACCAACCTTGAAGACGTGCTGAACCACCCCGACGTGGATGCGGTCGTGATCTCCACACCGCACAACCTGCACGTCCCCTTGGGCATCCAGGCGGCGCGAGCGGGCAAGCACGTCGTCGTCGAAAAGCCGATGGCGACCACGCTCGACGACGCCGATACGCTCATCGCAACGTGCAAGAACGCGGGGGTGCTGTGTTCGTCCAAAGAAGGCAGCGTGCGCTACCAACCGGCGACGGCAAAGGCGAAGGAGCTGATCGCGCAAGGCGCTATCGGCGAACTGATGGCAACGCAGGTGACCGGCGCATCCAACAAACCGCCGAGCTACTGGACCGGCGGCTACACCGGGCGCGTGCAGACGTCATGGCGCAAGTCCAAATTCGAATCCGGTGGCGGCGTGCTGATCATGAACTACATCTACGACTTCTACCGGCTGCGGTACATCACCGGGCAGGAGATCACGCGCGTATTCGCCGAATTCGGCACCTACCGCACGCCCGTCGAAGTCGAGGACTTCATCACATTGACGCTGCGCTATACCAACGGCGCGCTTGGTATGTGGATGGCGTCCTCATGCGCGCCAGGCGCATCCAAGGCAGGCGCGCGCGGCACGAAGGCCTCCGACAATCGCATCTTCGGCACTGCCGGGCAGATCGTCTTCGACAACAACGATTTGTTTGTCTACACCGACAACGACGTGGAAGGCCTGACGCGCGGCGAGTGGACGCAGCTTTCGTTCCCGCAGCAATCGGATAATTATGCGTACCAAATCTATTTCGAGCAGTTCGCCGCAGCCGTCTTCGCGGGCCGCGAACCGGACATCCCCTGCGAAGAAGGCCGCAAGACGCTCGAAGTACTGCTGGCGGCGTACCGGTCGGGGGAGACACACCAGCCGGTGACGTTGCCATTATGATAGTAGTACTCGCGCCCACCGGGCTGGCGTCGGGCGCGCCTATCCTCATCAGGTACGACCCGTGGCGACGTGGTTTCACTGATCTCGTTACCGGTTTGCGGTAACATTGCAGTCAGCGCAGAGACGCCCCTGAACGTGTAAGAAGGCCCGTAAAGCCTCCATGAAGACGGGATACTTGTCGAAGCGGATGAGATGCCCCACATCAGGGACGGTGACGATGTGCACATCGGGGTTCAGTTCGCGCACCTTGGCGACGACCTCCGGGGTCACAATGCCCCCCAGCTCCGGGTTGGCGGCGAAGAGCAACATAGGCAGAGCGACATCTTGAAGGGTTGTCCGCCAGTCCCATTCCTGAGCGTGCATCCTGGGCCTTAGCACATCCAGAATCGTAGAATCGAGTTGCTTTTTGGATTCGCACATCGGCTGCACCAGTTCTTCAGGCCAGGTGGGATGATCCTTGCGGTATTGCACCAGCAATTCTTCCAGCGTCTGGGTAGCCAGGCTCTTGACCCACTTTGCCATAGGATTCTCCGTGAGCTGGTCGGGGGATGGCTCCGGCCAGGACAGCCGCCAGGCCGGGTCTTCCAGAAACAGGGCGCTGACCAGTTCCGGGAAGCGCACTGCAAGCTGGTAAGTCACCGTCGCCCCCATCGAGTGCCCGCCCACAATCGGGCGACGCAATTCCAGGGCGCGGATAAGTTCGGCCACGTCGGCGGCCATGTCGATTTTTTCGTCCGGCTGCACGCGCGCCGAAAGGCCGTGGCCGCGCATATCCGGCATGATCACGTCATAGTCGGATTCCAGCGCGCGCGCGACGGGCGTCCAGCACAGGCCGTTATCCGAAAAGCCGTGGACCAAGACCAGGGGCGGTTTATCCCCTTGACCGGTGCGGGTATAGTGAATCTTCACGCCATTGACCAACAGATCGTTTTGTGTCCAGTGAGTGAGCATAGAAATTCCTCCCTTTGTCAGAGTTTGAATTTATTCGTTAAGTTTACGGGGATCAATGCTGAAACGAATTTTCCTGTCGCCCAATCCGATAATTGGACCGGCAATGCGTTTCCCCTCAGCCCTGTTTCCAAAATAATCGGTGCATACCTTTTCGTCTGCTTGTGTTTCAGGTAACTCGTCCTTGAACATAACCTCCATCGTCAGATCGGCGCTGTTGATATCAATCTCCATATCGCACACACAGCCATCCTTGTCAAACCCGCAGAATTCCTGCCACGTTGCCAGGTCGAGGCATAGTTCCGGTTCGGGATACATGACGCGCAGGTATCCGGGAGGCATTTGCGCGTAGGCGTTGCCTTCCGCCTGGTTGTGCTGGTTCGGCAAGATGATGGCCGCTTCGCCGCATTGATAGAACAGGTTGTTGAAGACTTTGTTCTCCCGTGAGGTTCCGCCGCGCTTGGGCCAAATCCGGAAGGCCACCACTTTGGCGAAAAAGCCCGCTTTGTCGCATTTGCCGATCAGGTTGTTGACCATTCTGAGCCGGTCGGTGCCTTCCAGGTAGATGCCATAGCCATTTCTGACTTCCAACTC
>JAFGSL010000212.1 GCA_016934645.1 Anaerolineae bacterium | reverse complement strand
CGCGGTGTGCGTTTTTTGGTGGACAAGGAAGGCTTTGCCGAACGGCTCGCACAGATTCCGGTTGAGCTTCCTCCTTATCAACCGCCGGCCGAATCCGAGTTTCTGAACTTGGTGAACGACTTTTGGTACCACACCGTCTGGACGGCGAAAAAGTTGCGTCGAGGTGAACTATGGATCGGCAAGTCCTGCTGCGATGATTATCTCAAGCATCTGCTCCGCCAGATGTTGACCTGGCACACCCACGCCCGTCGGGGAGCGTCCACCGACACTTGGATGCGCGGTCGCTTCCTGGAAGAATGGGCTGACCCGCGCGCCGTCGCTGCCCTGCCGGCGATCTTCGCGCATTATGACGCGGCAGATGTTTGGCGCGCTTTGTTGGCAACGATGGAGCTATTTCGTTGGCTGGCGCTTGAGGCTGCGGACGCATTGGGATATACGTATCCTTCTTTTGGCGAAGACCGCGCCGTAGAAGTTGTAAGAAGTCTCCAGGTGGATGACCACACCAACGAAGACGATACCGGACTGCCGGACAAAAGACTATCAGACTAAAGACTACCCGACTATTTTTGTAGGAGGTCGTTGAATGGACAATACCGCGCCTGGCGTACCTGTGGGTTTTATGCTGCTCTTTGTTTGTAGCGGATTGCTGCTTATGGGCCTGTCCATCCCGCTGCTGTTGCGACGAGTGAAGCCGAACTGGTGGTATGGCTTTCGTACACCAAAAACCCTGGATGACGAGTGTATCTGGTATGAGAGCAACGCCTATGCCGGAAAGTGGCTGCTCATAGCAAGCATCATCCATACCGTAGTTTCGCTCGTGCTCTACTTTGTCCCTGCCTTTCGCGCGAATCTCCTTGTTTATGCGACGACATGCGGGATAATCTTCGGTGTTGTTTTTGTGATTACGATTGCTCTAAGCTTCCGGTATCTGCATAATCTGTAATCACACACTATCACGCATCAGGAGGTTACTATGCTGACATCACGAGAACGGGTTAAATTGGCGCTCAACCACCAGGAACCGGATCGCGTCCCGCTGGACCTGGGTGGCAGTCCTGTAAGTGGGATGCATGTGAGCGTCGTCTACGCACTGCGCCAGGCGTTAGCCCTCGATACGCCCGGTACGCCGGTCAAGGTCGTGGAGCCGTACCAGATGTTAGGCGAGATTGCGCCAGATTTGATCGCTGCATTGGGCGTGGACGTCGTTCCTCTTGGCGCGCCGACGACGATGTTCGGCTTCAAGAACGAGGGCTGGAAGTCGTGGACGACGTTCGACGGCACGCCGGTGCTTGTGCCAGAGGGCTTCAACACTGAGCCGGAACCCGATGGCGACCTGCTGATGTACCCCGAAGGCGATCAGTCCGCGCCGCCGAGTGGGCGGATGCCATCCGGTGGTTGGTACTTCGACGCTATCGTCCGCCAGCCGTCCATCGACGAGGCCAACCTCAATGTCGAAGACAACCTGGAGGAATTTGCGCCCATCACCGACGAAGTGCTGGCGCACTTCGCGCGTGAGGCTGACCGTCTCTACACCCAGACCGACAAGGCCATCCTTGCCAACTTCGGTGGGACGGCTTTCGGCGATATCGCGCTCGTCCCCGCGACGCAGCTTAGGCATCCAAAAGGCATCCGTGATATCGAAGAATGGTACGTCAGCACGATCGCACGGCGGGATTACGTGTGGGCCATCTTCGAGCGGCAGTGCGAAATCGCGCTGGCTAACCTGGAGAAGCTCTACGCCCTCGTCGGTGACCTTGTATCCGTGGTGATGGTCACAGGGACGGATTTTGGTTCACAGACCGGGCCGTTTATTTCGCCAAAGACCTACCGGTCGCTCTACCAGCCTTTCCACGTTCGCGTCAACACGTGGATTCACACGCATACGCCGTGGAAGACGTTTATCCACTCTTGTGGCTCCGTATACGCGCTTATCCCTGATTTCATCGACGCGGGCTTCGATATCCTGAATCCGGTGCAGTGTTCGGCGGCGCATATGGACCCCGCTGCGCTCAAGCAAACTTTTGGCGACCGGATCACCTTTTGGGGTGGGGGTGTAGACACGCAGAAGACACTGCCCTTTGGCATGCCCGACGATGTGCGCCGCGAAGTCCACGAGCGACTGCGCATCTTCGCGCCGGGTGGTGGTTTTGTCTTCAATACTATTCACAATGTACAACCGCTGTCGCCTGTGGGGAACCTTCTGGCGCTCTATGAAACCGTGCGAGAGTACGGCCAATATCCAATTCTTTGAATCCGGCAATCAGACAATTGGCCATTGACGACAAAACTAACGACTACCAGACTGATTGTGAGGAGGCATTTATGACAAGCTCAAACTTTCCCGTCAATCGGGAGCTTTTCGTTTCCTTTTTGATTACAGCGAAACAGCATACTTACGCCGCGCAGGGCGGCGTAGGCGCGGCGGTAACGCCATTGCTGCCAGGTTCGTACCAATTGGAATACCATACCGGACAACTCTTGTACCGGGACGTTTACTTCGGCAACGAGTACTTTGCCGGACAGGAGATCGTCTACTATGACACATCGCCCGTCTGGTCGATGGTTTATGCAGGAGGTGGACTGAAAAATGTGCCGCGCAGCATCCGCGCTGCTGTCAAAATGCCGCAGATGTACGCTTTCTTGCGGGCCGCGCTACTGCATGCACCGGCGGAGCACCCCTATCGCGGTCCAGCCCTGTGGCAGGCAGCCGATTTCGTCTACAGCAATGATATCCACGGCGACCTGGAACGCTTTTGGGGCATAGAAGCCATCAGCTACCAAGACGTGGCGGTCTACCAGTTGCATTACAGCGGCGGAATATTGCGGTAAGATCTTGTAAAGTCTTTGACTTCATTGCACCCTGCATTATACTTGTGGATAGTCATACCTTAACATACAACTTCGACTGTGTTTTTTCGTATTAACGTAAGTTGCAGCTTTTATGCTGGGGACGTTGCCCCGTCCCGGGGTCGCCCTGTCTGAAAGCACAGTCGACCAAAGGTCGCACACAACTTTTGGTCGCGCAGCGTAACACTCATGAGCAAAAGGAGGCTAAATAATGAGTAAGAGACCCGGTGGTCAATTAGCAACCCGCCCACTGCACTTTATTTGGATTGCGGATGCGTCAGGTTCTATGCGGGATGATGGGAAAATCCAGGCCCTTAACATGGCGATTCGCGAGGCGATCCCCCACATGCAGAAGGTCGCTTCGGAGAACCCCAACGCGCAGGTCCTGGTGCGCGCTATCAAATTCTCCAGCGGTGCGCAATGGCACATCTCCCAGCCCACGCCGGTTGAGGATTTCAAGTGGGTGGACCTGAAGGCTGACGGCGTCACGGATATGGGCAAAGCCCTTACGATGGTCGCCGACCAGCTCAAGATCCCCCCGATGACCGATCGCGCTCTGCCACCAGTGCTGGTGATGATCTCCGATGGACAGCCGACGGACAGCTTCGAGAAGGGCTTGCGGAAGTTGATGGATGAACCGTGGGGCAAGAAGGCCGTGCGCATCGCCATCGCCATCGGTAAGGATGCGGATCACAGTGTGCTGCAGAAGTTTATCGGCCACAACGAGATCAAGCCCTTACAGGCCAACAATCCCGAGGCGTTGGTTAACTACATCAAGTGGGTATCCACGGCGGTGCTTAAGTCGGCGTCGTCGCCGGCTAGCCAGGCCGCAGCGACAACACCTACAGGCGCCGCCGCGCCGCCGCCGATTCCTGTAGCTGCGCCGGCCGGCACGCCTGTTGCAACGCCTAATGGCGCGCTACCCCCAGCAGCTCAGCCTGTGATGGTACCAGCGGGCACGAACATTCCTATTCCTACCGTGCCCCCGCCCCTAGACGATTCCAATATCACTGCTGACGACGTCTGGTAGACTAGCCCGCCCGGTAAGCCATAAGGAGCTACTATGGGAAAAGCACCGCAGCGGTCTGCCAATGGTTGGCGCGTCGTCGGTCGGTCGGTCCAGGGGGCTTCGCATGCGCGTGGAGGTATGCCCAATCAGGATGCGATTCAGTGGTTTCCTGATTCCGGCGAAGGGCCGCCACTCATCCTTTCGGTATCCGATGGGCATGGCAGCCCCCGGAATTTCCGCAGCGATGTAGGCGCGCAATTTGCCGTCGAAGCGGCAACGAGCTTGATGCGCGAGTTGTTGCTGGCAGGGCAGCCCGATCCGTCCAAGCTCTCGACGATCAAACGTACCGCGGAAGAACGCCTGCCGAGTGAGGTCGTTCGACGCTGGCGTGCGGCTGTGACCCGGCACCTCGACGAGCACCCGATCACCCAAGAGGAATTGGAAACCTTGGAGAAACGACGTGATGCTAAGGCGCGTCGTTCTATCGAAAGGGACCCACAGGTGGCCTACGGCGCGACGCTTTTGAGTGTGTTGATCACGTCCGGCTTTGTCCTGTATATGCAATTGGGTGATGGGGACATTCTGACGGTGGCGGATAACGGCGAGGTCACGCGTCCTATGACACGTGATCCTCGGCTCATGGCGAACGAAACGACATCGTTGTGTATGCACGATGCCTGGCGTGAGGTGCAGATCAAGTTCCAGGCACTCTATGGCCCACATCCGGCACTGATCCTGCTTTCCACCGATGGCTATGCCAACTCGTTCGTCAACGAAGAGGCCTTCCGCAAGGTCGGTTCGGACATTCTGGACATCCTACGTACCGACGGTCTTGAGATTGTGGAACTAAGCCTCAGCGACTGGTTGAAAGATGCTTCGCAAGCCGGGAGCGGCGATGACATCACGATGGGTATCGTCTTCCCGGTGGCCATTTTAGCCGCGTCAGCCTCTGAGCCTCCGCCTGTTGTGGCACAGCCGCCGAAGCCGCATCGCAAGCGGACGACGCCACGGAAGGTAACCGCGCCGAGCGCGGTGCCGAGATCGACTACCTCACCGGAGAAGATATCTCAGCCGGTACCCGATCAAGCGAAGCCGTCTGCCCCATCAGTGGAAGCCGAACCGCCGAAGAAAACTGCACCCCCGGAGGAGACTGCGCCGCCAGAGAAGAAACCGAAGGCAGTGAAAAAGGACAAGGCAGAGGTTCAGGAGCAAGCTGCTGTTCCACCTGCGGCGGCTGAGCCGGAGTCTGTACCGTCTACGGAATCGGCGTCCTCAGACGCTGAAGCTATACCGGCTGCACCGCCAGAAGAAAAACCTGCCGAGCCACCGGCTAAGCCCAGGATCGAGCTCATCAAAAACGAGGATCGCCCGCGCGAACCAAGCAAAAAGCTACCGGATATCTTTTACGATGATTGAGGGGCCTCATCCCCCTGCTAGTGCGTTGCCTGCTGTGTTGCGTGCTGTACATCGCGTGAATATCGCTCACGTAGGATGCAGCACGCAATCTATTTGTGTACCCTTGGATGACAAGTTTCCGTCGGAAGCCATCATTTTAGCTTTCGACCTTTGACTTTTAACTTTCGACTGTTTAAGTGAACAACGAAACCCGGCAAAAACTCCGCGAGATTGTGGATACGTATGGTCAGAGCGTCGTGGATGACCCACGGCGCTGTAAAGCCCTTCTTCTCGACTACTGCGGAAAGCATCGCCGTGAAATCTTTGTGCTCAACGCGGCACAAGAAGAGCGTGTTGCCGACGATTTGCAGGACATCAAGGGTGGCATCCCGCTGCCCGTGTTGGTCGCGCAGCTTACTCGGCGGTTGGTGGATAATCGAGCACTCGCCGAGGATGCTGCACGCTGGGCTGTGGATGCTTGGGCCTACGCGTTGCATTTGACCGACGACGAACCGCCGCCAACCGATAAGCCCTCGTCGCGCGTTGAATTCGCTCCGGAGCCGGCTAAGCCCCCACCGTTGCCTGTTACACCAACACCATTGTCTACCATACAATCTCAACCCGTCGCGGATCCAATATCCCGCCCGGTGTCTCGTCGTGGCGTTGCCCCTGCAGCAAAGGCGCAACAAACGTTTGCCTCTACTCGCACGATGGAGGTGTATGGACGCTCGCGCCGTGGAGCCAACGCCAAGTGGCAAAAACTTGGCTCCACACCCGGCAACGTCGTGATCCCTCCGAATTATGTGCTTGGGCTGCGCTTTTTCAATTTTGGGCTGGATGAACTGGTAACCTGGATCAAGGAGATCCCCCATCCCGATGACGTGGTCTCTTTGGATTTAAACGGCCCCATTGACGATACGGGTATGGCCGCTCTGCGCGCCTTCCCCAACCTGACCTATCTCGAAATCGATACCGCCGAGCGCGTGACCAACGTGGGACTAGCCCATTTGGTAAGCCTGTCCAAACTGACCACACTCCATTTTCCGTGGGCTACCGGTATCACCGATGAGGGAGTTGCTTACCTGCGCGCCCTGTCGGAACTGGCTGGTCTGCTGCTGCACTGGGCCGGTATCTCCGACGCCGCGTTGCGTTACCTTGAATCGTTGACCAAACTCAGTGTCCTTGAATTGCGCGAATGTAAGCATATCACCGGTTCCGGCCTGCTACACCTTCGCGCTGCCCCCAACCTCGCCACGCTCGATCTGGCGGGGGTGTCTCAGTTCAACGACACAGGATTGCAGGCCATCGGCTTTTGCACTAGGTTGACCAAACTCGATCTCTCGCGCTGCCCACAGATCACCCGCCAGGGTATCGTCCACCTGCGCAACCTGCTCAACCTGACCTATCTCGATCTCTCCCGGAATCCCCAGGTGAACGACAAGGGCGTGGTGGCTCTGTGTGAGCTACAACGCCTCTCCACCCTGAACCTGGCGGGGACGACCATCACCGATATCGGCCTTAGTCATATTGCCGATATTCCTGGGCTGCTCTACCTCGATCTATCGCACTGTGAACGCATTACCGACCGGGGGCTGTCGTACCTGCGCCGTCTTAAGAAATTGGCCTACCTCAATGTTGGTGGGTGCAAGCGTGTCACCCCGCGTGGGGTCAGTAGGCTCTCGCGGTCGGGATTGTTCATCATACAGTGATCTATGCACGCCGTGCCACGTCGTCAACTCCGTGAGATTGTCGCGCAGTACGGGGCGATCGTTCTGGAAGATCCTCGTCGCTGCCGGGCTTTGCTGCTGGATTTCTGTGGCTCGTATAAGGGCGAGATCAATCTCCTGGTGATGGCCATGCAGGAGAACATCCCTGCCGACCTGCGCAACGCTTCGCCGGGTATCCCGCAACCGGTGCTCTTCGGGCGGCTCATCCGCCGTTTGCAGGATGCTTACTTTCTGCCGGAAGACGCCGCACGCTGGGCGGTAGAGACGTGCGCGGAAGCGTTGGGTACCTTGGTGACGGAAGCCAAGTCCCGCACCTTTACATCGACATTGCCGGTGGCGCTGCTAGGGCGTTCCAGCCTGTTGGGCGATCGTGAATGGCGCGAACTCGGCGCTATGCCGGGCCACGTGGATGTGCTACCCGACTACGAAGTGCGTGTGAGCGCCTATCTGGATGACGCCGGGCTGCAAACGCTGGCACAGGAATTGCGCGTCTTCGGTCCCATCCAGGAGTTGGATCTGCAGCACAGCCCTATTACCGATAAGGGATTGGCGCACGTGTGTGATCTTGTCGGTCTGATGAGTCTCGATCTGTCCCGCACGGCCATTACGGACGCGGGGCTGGCTTTGCTTCAAATTCTCGACGCCCTGACCGACCTCAATTTGTGGTGGTGTGAGCAAGTCACGGATGCTGGCCTGGCGCATTTGCCCGCACTTACCCGTCTGCGCAGTCTGAACCTGGGTCGCTGCATACAGATAACCGATGCGGGGATAGCGCATTTACGCAATCTCCCAGGCCTGCGCAACCTGGGCCTGGCAAGCTTCCATGTCACGGACGAGGGTCTGGCTCCCCTCGGCGATCTCGGCGAGATGGCAGCCCTCGATCTCAGCGATACGCGCATCACCGGGGCCGGGCTGGACGCCTTGCGTGGTCTCACCCACTTGGCGCAGTTGAATCTCTTCCATTGCGTCCGGCTTACCAATAGCGGATTGGTGCATCTGCGCGCACTCAAACATCTCACCGACCTCAACCTCGGCGCGTGCGGCCAGATTACGGATGCAGGCCTGGCACACATTCGCGCACTCAACGGGTTGACGGTGCTGAACCTGGAAGCTACCGGTATCACCGACGCAGGCATTGTTTATCTGCATCCTCTGATCGGTCTGACGCGCCTCGACTTGAGTTGGACGCACATTACAGACGAGGGATTGGCACGGCTGAGTGCCCTCACCGGATTGACCGATCTGACGCTTGCCGGAGTCCGTATCACCGACGCGGGACTGGCACACGCACGGGCACTTGTCGACCTGACGCGGCTTGATCTCTCGTACACGCCGGTCACGGGTGCAGGATTGAGACATCTCTGCGGGTTGACGGCTTTGACTCGCCTGGATTTGGAGAGTACACCGGTCACGGATGCGGCGCTCGAATACGTGCGGGATTTGCAGCATCTCACACATTTGTACCTTGGCAGTACTGCTGTCACCGATGCTGGATTAGCGCATCTGGCATCGCTTGATGCTTTGCGTGTATTGGATGTGACGGCCTGCGAACAGATCACCGAAGCCGGCCTGGCGACTCTTCAGCGCTCCGGCTTGACGGTTATGTGCTAAAATTCGTCTCAGGAATCCTTGCGAAGGTATAGGCAAACCGAAGGTTTGCACACCTTCGCAAGGGTGAAAAACGGTAAAAGGAAAATACTTGATGAATTGGTTCGAACGCGTCCCTAAAGTCGAATTGCACCTCCATCTCGAAGGCGCGATTCCCTATCCCGCATTGTGGGACCTCGTCCAGAAATACGGTGGCGCTCCCGATCTGCCCGATCTCGAGACGCTGAAGCAGAAGTTCGTCTTCCGCGACTTCCCTCACTTCATCGAGATGTGGATCTGGAAGAACCAGTTTCTGCGCGAATATGAAGACTTCACGTTTATTGCCGAGGCCATCGCCCGCGACCTGGCGCGCCAGAACATCCGCTATGTGGAAGCCTTCTACTCGCCGGCCGATTTCGCCCGTCATGGGCTGGGTGTGCAGCAATTGACCACAGCCATCCGTGCAGGCCTCGCGCGTGTCCCGGAAATCGAAGTTGCCCTCATCACCGACTTCGTGCGCGATCTCGGACCGGAAACCGCGACCCGCACCCTCGCCCAAATATCCGAGGTGCGCGATCAGG